>JBPEXY010000167.1:0-9908 GCA_052031065.1 Immundisolibacteraceae bacterium
CCACGGTTCGGAAAACTTATGAGTCGGGGCCCAGCGGGCTGATTCGAGAATGTCATCAATGATGTGCTGCTCGACGGGTCGATCCGCATATTGCATCGGTTTGATCGTGCGCCGTTTAAGAATGGTATCGCGGACAATTTCTACAGACATTAACCTCTCCATTGGTTATCGTTTTTTGCCAGTCTCTCGCCAGCCAAGCAGCTCTGCCTTAATCACGGCATTAGACCCTTGGCAGAATTATGCAGGGATAAGAATTTTCCCCGAAGATTATGGCGACCACTTCGCAGATGTCCATAGCCCATTAGAGGGCGTCTAGTGTTTCGGGGTGCTCCCGGGTAGGGAAATATCCGGGTTGCCGTCAGGCGACTTGTCTGGTTGCCAGTAACGAGCACTGTGTGGCGATGATATCCAGTGGCAGCTGCTCTACCGCTGCATTGATTTGCATCGCCGCGCGCGGCATCCCATAAATGATCGAGGAGGCTTCATCCTGGGCGACCGTATGGGCACCGGTCCGACGCATAGCTAAAAGCCCCTGGGCACCATCTGCACCCATGCCGGTGAGCAGGAGACCGAGCGCCTGACTACCAACGGAGCTGGCCACGGAATCGAACATCACGTCGACGGAAGGTTTGTGGTGGTGAACCGCCGGGCCTTCGTCGATCCGGCAGATCGGACCAAGCTCGGGCGAGTCGGTGACCTTCAGATGACCACTGCCGGGGGCGATATAAACATGGCCGGGTAGTAGCCGTTGTCTGTCTGCGGCTTCACAAACTGTCGACTTACAGGTTTGATTGAGCCGTTCGGCGAAACTTTCGGTAAAACCCGGAGGCATATGTTGGGTGACCACAGTGGGCGGGGCATTGGGTGGAAAGTACGAGAGGAGTTTTCTGATTGCTTCGGTGCCACCAGTGGAGGCACCGATGGCGATCAGTGCTGGCACTGGCCAGGCTCTGCGTGGTCTTGAGGGGTTATTCGAAATCCTACTTGAAGGGGTTTTGGGTCCGGTTGAATGCTGTAGCCGGGCTGTGGCGGCGATTCTGATTTTGCGGATCAGCAGATCAAAAAAACTGTTGTTTATTGGGCTGTTGCCGGTCGGCTTGGCCAGATAGTCCACAGCACCGAGTTCCAGCGCTTTCAGCGTCGCATCGGCTCCGGCGCGAGTCAGCGTGGAGACCATCACCACTGGCAACGGGTTGTTGGTCATCAACATATCCAGCAACTGCAGCCCACTCGCGCCGGGCATCTCTATATCCAGTGTTACTACATCGGGCTTGAGACGGGCGATGGCAATTTTTGCGCGAGCGGCGTCGGCGGCGCAACCGACCACTTCAATGTTCGGGTCAGCACTCAGTTTACGCCTGAACAACGTCCTCACCACGCTGGAATCGTCAACAACGATGATACGAATAGGCGCTTTATTGGAGATGTTTCGTTCAACCATTGCGCTGGTAGATCGTGCGTCCAAGCGAAGTGAATTTTCCAGTCGGGTTGGTGATTTTTTCCGAGTGGCCGATGAGCAGGTACCCGTTTGGCCGAAGTAGCCGGTGATAACGATTAATTAGCGCTTCCTGGGTCGGCTTGTCAAAGTAGATCATCACGTTTCGACAGACGATCATGTCAAAGGGCGTGAAGGCGGGCCAGGGGTCGAGGAGGTTGAGGCGACTGAAGCTGACCATTGATTTTAGTGTGTTTTTCACCACCAGATAGTCATTTTCCTGCTTGAAGTAGCGCTGCTGAATCGCT
Organism: Immundisolibacteraceae bacterium; assembly: GCA_052031065.1. Lineage (GTDB taxonomy): Bacteria > Pseudomonadota > Gammaproteobacteria > Immundisolibacterales > Immundisolibacteraceae > JBPEXY01. The sequence goes on from JBPEXY010000167.1 coordinate 1,744, forward strand.
GGAGATAATAACGGTTGGCACTGCCGCTGTTGATATCTGCCCTGCTGGGCGCGGTTGACCATGTTTCTATCCAGATCGGTACCGATGATCTCTATGTTCCAGCTGCCGCGTGCTGGCAGTGCCTCGGCGATAGTGATGGCGATTGAATAGGCTTCTTCGCCGCTTGAGCAGCCGGCCGACCAGATACGCAGTTGGTTCGCGCGGCGAGTCTGTTTTCTCGCTTCTGGAACCAGAACATCCCTGATAAAGGTGAAATGGTGCTGTTCACGAAAAAACGAGGTCAGATTAGTGGAGATGGCATCCAGGCAGTGATCGATCTCGTTCGATCCGGGTCGGTCAATCAGGTCGAAATAGTCGCGAAAGCGGGTCAGGTTGAGCTCTCGCAGACGCCCGGTCAGGCGACTGTATGCCATCACCTGCTTGTCGTCAGCCAGGATGATGCCGCTCTTTCTTTTAACCAGTTGCTGCAGGTAGACGAAGTCTTGCTGGTCGAACGCAAAAGCGTCACTCTTGCGTCGCTCATTGGCAACAAAGGCCGCTTCTCCGGTTCTGGTCTTCAAGGGTTGGGAGAATAACGAAATGGTTTTTGCATTGAACCGTTAACGGATTTTTAGCGTAAAACTGAAACAAAAATTTCTGTCCGGGGGGGCACCAGGCGGCAGTGAGCACAAAAGCTACCGGGGTCACGCAACGAGCTTGCTACAATTCCGGTCATTGAGAGTTTGTTTAAACGGGCTGGAAACTGAGGTAGAGAAAATGTCGAAAGAGGGCGTGCGCGAGGGTAGTCTGGAGGCACCAACCCGTCATCCGTTGGCGTGGCGGGATGAGCAGTTCTATGATCAGAACGCGCTCGATCAGGAGCTGGAACGGGTTTTTGATATCTGCCACGGCTGCCGACGCTGCGTCAATCTCTGCAATGCATTCCCGACGCTGTTCGATCTGGTCGACGAATCGGAAACCATGGAAGTCGACGGCGTTGATAAAGCGGATTACAACAAAGTGGTCGAGCAGTGTTACCTCTGTGACCTCTGTTATCTGACCAAATGTCCCTACGTTCCGCCGCATGAATGGAATGTTGATTTCCCCCATCTGATGCTGCGTGCTAAAGCTGTCCAGTTTAAAAAGCAGGGCGCACCGCTTAAAAATAAAATGATGGCTAGCACCGACCTGGTCGGATCCCTGGCGGGTATCCCGGTGGTCGCTGAGGTGGTCAACACGGTGAATCGCAATGGCGCGGTTAGAAAGGTGCTTGATAAAACCCTGGGGGTTCACCCTGACGCCAGGCTGCCGGAATATCACAGCAGTAAGGGCCGCAAACGGCTGCAGAAGGTACGCGATACCTCTATCAGTGGTAAAGAGAGTGGTGGCACCCGGGGACGTGTTGCTGTGTTTGCTACCTGTTATGGTGAATATAACGAACCTCAGGTGGTGGAAGATCTCGCCGTGGTGTTCCAGCATAACGGCATCGAGGTGACCACTGTTGGCAAGGAAAAATGTTGCGGTATGCCGCGGCTGGAGCTGGGCGACCTGCAATCGGTAGCAGCGGCGATGGAGCAGAACCTGCCGCCATTGCTGGAACTGGTGGAGCAGGGTTGGGATATTGTTGCGCCGGTGCCGTCATGTGTGCTGATGTTCAAGCAGGAACTGCCGCTGATGTTCCCGGAGCGGGAAGATCTGGCACGAGTCAAGGAGGCTATTTTTGATCCCTTTGAATACCTGATGTTGCGCCATCGGCAGGGCGATCTGAAAACCGAATTTCCCAACCGGCTTGGCAAGGTTGCTTATCACGCCGCCTGCCACCAGCGGGTACAGAACATTGGACCGAAAACGGCTGATATGCTCAAACTGGTGCCGGATACCGAGCTGCTAATGATAGAGCGTTGTTCCGGCCACGATGGCACTTACGGCGTGAAATCGCAGTTCTATGCCCATTCTCGAAAAATTTGCCGGCCCATTGTTGGGCAGGTCGACCGCGAGGGGGTCGATCATTACGGTAGTGACTGTCCAATGGCCGGGCGGCATATTGAAAATGGTCTGGAAAAAGAGAAACAGAAGTCCATGGCAGCGGAACATCCACTGAGTTTGCTGCGTCACGCCTACGGGCTCTGATCCTTTCCAGCCGATAGAGCCACACGACTCAATATAACGACTTAACCAGGAACATTCATGAACAAGTTAACCCGTGCCGATTTGTTGTCTCTCGAACAGTATGCCGAACAGCGAGACGACTTCCGGCGCAAGGTGATGGCTCACAAGAAGCCCCGCCGAATTGCTCTTGGCGACCACATTACCCTTTGCTTTGAAGACCGGTTGACGATGCAGTACCAGATTCAGGAGATGCTGCGCGCCGAGCGAATTTTTGAAGCGGCCGGTATCGACGAGGAGCTGGATGCCTACAATCCGCTGATTCCCGACGGCGACAATTGGAAAGCGACGCTACTGATCGAATATGCCGATGTTGAAGAACGCGTAGCCGCGCTGGTGCGACTGGTTGGCATTGAAGACGCGCTGGTTATGCGTGTCGGTGACCGCGATCCGGTCGCGCTGTTCGCCGATGAAGATCTGGAGCGGGAGCGGGAAGAGAAAACTGCCGCTGTTCACTTCATTCGCTTGCAACCCAGTGCGGGGGATATCGAAGCACTGCGCGCCGGTGAACTTATTTCAATTGGCGTTGACCATCCCCATTGCCAAATTAATCCGATAACTTTGAAAGCCGACAGTCAGAAACAGCTCTGTGGCGATTTGGGAGTTGAGCGATAGATTTGGGTGGTTGGGTTAAATATCCCTGTTAAAGAAGCTGTCGCCGAAACGCAATTTCTATCGCTTTGAAGAAGATCGGAAATAAACTTGGACCCAATCATCTCGAAATATGAGTCTTTGCGTCACGACAATGGTTACTCATCACGTCGCGGATCATCCCAATTTGGTGCATTGAGTGGGTGTTGGTGAGAATACTGCCGTGTTTTGAGTGAGTGAAATGGCGGGTGATGTCCCAGGATTGTTTGGGCTACCTGCTGACGCTACAGAGTGACTTAGCGTTTCACGGCTTCGTGGAGTTCCTCATCAATTTTAAACTGAGGAGCGGCCATTATCTCAGAGATCCATCGTCGACCGTATCGTTGATCCGCTGGCGGCGAATCGGGACCAGCTGGAGGTTAATGTTCTAAGCACGATAAACTTGATCAAACGGATGGTTGCCAGTCGCTGTTTTTGAGCTCTTAGCGGTCACTAGATCAGTAAACGCTTTACGGTTGTCGGTCAGCACTATTTAGATTTTGAGCGTCATCGGTTTGATCAGTTGATTGTAAAAGACTCTTGTACTGGCGGCGTTTTATGTCCACATACAGATCTGGCGAGTCGCCCGATAAATGGCCGCAAGCAGAATGGTTCGATGTTCCTGGCCGCGCATCGGTAGCGGATATTGCTCAACTGAATCACAGTGACGCAAGCGCCGTATGGCGGGTAGTAGTGGCCTGAAACTGCCTGGCCAGCTGGTGTAGACCAACCGGACTGCTGTTTTGTCCGCGTATCCTGGGCGTGATAGTGTGCTTATGCAGGCGCAGTTCCCTGAGTTTCTCCTAACTCAGAGCTTTTTTAACTCTACTCGGGCGACCAACACAGCATAACTTCTGGCCACTATGGTTTCGTCCAGAACGGAACACCTAGTTTGGAGGCTTTGCTGCAATGTTTCTTCAATTTCGTGATTGCTTGGTCTGCCTGATTCCGAGAGCTCTCATTCAGGGTGTAGAGCTATTGTTGGGAAAATGCCAATGGTGAGTTAAAGTTTATCTATAGAAGTTGCAGGTATCTATATGTAATTTATAGAATTCTTTGTTCCAAAACACGTATAGTGCGCGTGACGTTCGGCATATTTCAACTGATAAAAGTTGTTGCATGATGCCGTATAAGGATAAAAATTTTGTTATTTCTTGATATCGAAGATTCGGTTATCCAGCTTTTCAGCAGCGTTGGTTGTGCTGTGGTTGGCGGTGCTGTGCTCATTTCGTTAACAGCAACCAGTTTGGCTTTACACGCCGCGACCTTGCCAGGCGCGGCCACGCCCGGAGGAGTGCAAAAGACGCTTCAGCGTCCGACTGAATATCCGGTTTCAGACTTACCCACCATCCAGGTGCCAAAAGTGGTCGATCGACCTTTAGACACCAATAGCGGACCAAAAATAGAAGTTAAACAGTTTGTTGTGGAAGGGGTAGAGGACGTTGTCCACAAAAATATAAGTAATGCGGTAGTTAACGATCTTGTTGAAGCAGAGCGGCTCAAGAGGGAAGGGCAATTTACGTTTGGGCAACTTCAGCTGGTTGCCGATCAGATCACCGGCCTGTACCGGCAAAGTGGTCTGATACTGGCACAAGCTTTTGTGCCGGAACAGGATGTGGTTGAAGGCCTGGTGGTTTTGCGGGTGATGCCCGGTAACCTGGGTGCGGTTCTGGTTGAAGATAACAAACGTTATAGCAGTGCGCGCCTTACCGGGCCGTTCAAGGAACTGATTGGGGGAGCTGTCGATGCAACAGCGGTAGAGACTGCCCTGCTCCGGGTTGCTGACATGCCGGGTATGTCAGCTTTTGGCGTTTTTCAACCAGGTTCCGAGCTCGGGGAGGCTGACCTTGCGCTGAAGGTGACAGAAAAACTGATCGATGCAAATGTCTCGTTCAATAATTACGGTACGGAACTCACTGGTCAGTACCAGAGCTTGCTTGATGTCATGGTCAATAATCCGCTAGGCATTGGTGACCGGCTACAAGTCGGGTTCCAGCAATCGTATCGACCCAAGTTAGCGGAGTTTGGTTATCTGACTTATCAGGCGCCGGTTTTTAGTGGTTGGGTCCAGGGTTTAACCGCCGGCGGCGGGTTTAGCAGAAATGAGTTTGAAGTGGGTGGTGAACTCAAGGATGTGGGAATAGAAGGTGTCACTGAAGTTGCCAATCTGTTTTTGGAGAAATCGTGGATTCGTACTCGTAATGCTAACTTATTGACCCGGTTTGACTTTAGTCGGAAACAGTCCAAGGTTTTTGTTTCGGGCAACGATTTCTCACAGGACGTTCTTTCGGTTGCCTCGCTGGAGACCCGGTTTGACAGAATCGACACAATTCTGGGGGGTGGCATAAACCAGGGGTTGGTCAACCTGTCGCACGGCTTTGGAAATGTGCTCGCATCTACTCAGGCTGATGATCTGCCTGGGTCCGGGCGAAGAAACCTAGCAGGTGAGTCTTTAGGCTCTGGATTTAACAAGGTCGCGTTTGATTACTCGCGCCTGCAAAACCTTGTCCCCGGTCATTCGCTAATTATGAGGATAGCGGGTCAGTTTAGCGATGATTTGTTGCCATCGCTTGAGCAAATGTCAATTGGTGGTCCGTTCAGTGTTCGGGCTTATCCGCAATCTGAGTTTCTGGTTGATAAGGGAGTGTTTGCGTCTCTGGAGTGGGTGCTGAATGCTCCGGGGTTTGCTAATGCAATTGCGTTCGAAAACCGAACGTGGGGAGAGGTGCTTCAGGTTTCACTGTTTGTCGATCACGGTACGGGCTGGATTGATGAATCGGTGATTGAAGATCAGGTTGAGTTAAGCGGTGCGGGCATGGGCCTGCAGATGTATGTACCAGCGAGTCTGGTCTCTGGCGGGGTTAATTATTTGGGCTCACTTTTTAATCAGGAGTGGGCTTTTTACCTACCAGGAGAATTTTCGTTTAGGTTGGATGTGGCGACTCCGCTTGGATCGAGAGATGCATCGAATAGAGAGGAGCCGCAGGTTTATGTCAATACGACCTATTCCTACTGACACCGGGTTGGAGATGAGGGATCTGAGTCCACTCAAGAAAGCAGTTTGATGATTGATACATCATTCGAATTTTAAAGGGCCATTGCCTTGTCGAAGAAGAATCCGCAACAGAGAGCAAAAATTTTAGTCCACCCGTTGTCGAGGGCGATATCTCAGGTGTTGATGCCCGTTGGTCTGCTGTTGGTCCAAAGTGGGGCTCATGCGGCCCCGCAAGGTGGGGCCATTGTCGGTGGTCAGGGTTCAATCAGCGCGGCGGGTAATGTCACCTCTATTCAGCAAAACTCGGCGAGGCTGGTTGCTGAGTGGAATACCTTTAACGTGGATTCAGGAGAACTGGTCAAATTTTTGCAGCCCTCTAGCTCCGCCATCGCTTTAAACCGTATTCTCGATCAAAACCCATCACAAATACTCGGTTCTATCGAGGCAAACGGCAGGCTGGTACTGGCCAACCCCAACGGGCTGATCTTTGCGCCCGGGGCAAGCGTAAATGTCGGTGCGCTGGTTGCTAGTGGACTTGATATCACCGCAAGCGACTTTATGAACGGTGAGCTGAGTTTCAGCTCTCTTGATAGCGGCGTGGTGATTAATCGGGGGTTGATTCAGGCCGCCAGCGGAGGCTCCGTTAGTTTGATTGGTGGGTCTGTTATTAACGAAGGCACCATCATCGCCGACCTCGGCCAGGTCAATCTCGGCGCCGGTACAGCAGCGACCCTCGATTTCGATGGTGATGGGCTGATTCAATTTGCAGTTTCCGGTGAACTCACCACCGACCTACTTAGCGAAGGTGTCGCGGTCTCTAACAGGGGGACTATTCAAAGCCGGGGCGGTACCGTTCTGCTGCAGGCTCAGGCTGCTCATGATGTATTTTCACAGGTGGTTAATAACTCCGGCGTGATTAAAGCCGGTGGAATCGATACACAGGGCGGGAGTGTTCGTCTTGTGGGTTCCGGCAAAGTTACAAACAGCGGGCTTGTTGATGTTTCAGCCGATACAGTCAATGGTCAGGCTGGGGTGGTTTCAATTGTCGGCGATCAGGTTACCCATTCGGGAGCAGTGATTGCAGATGTAGTAACCGGCGTAGCTGGTGAGGTTGCGTTAGAAGCAGAAGAAAAGGCGTTAATAGAAAACGGGGTGATCTCGGCACAAGCTACCGGCGAAGGGCAAGGTGGTACCGTTGCCATACTAGGCCATGAGGTTGAGCTGATTGGTGAAAGCGTTGTCAATGTCTCCGGTGTTAATGGTGGGGGCACTATCCTCGTTGGTGGCGATTATCGGGGCGGTAATACGGCGATTCAGAACTCTCTGAGAACACTGGTGTCACAGCAGAGCCGTCTATACGCCGATGCGATTACCTCAGGTGATGGTGGCACAGTGATCGTTTGGTCTGATGACACCACTGAGTTCTATGGCCAGCTCTCAGCCCGTGGCGGGGAATCTTCGGGTGATGGTGGGTTTGCCGAGATTTCAGGTAAATCGCAATTATTTATCAACGATTTGACCGACCAGGTTGATATCAAAGCGCCCGCTGGATCCAGTGGAACGCTCCTGCTTGACCCTAATGACATCAGCATAACAACCGGAGACGGTGCGGTAGGTACTGGCGGCACGGTAGGTGCTTCACCCGCGAATGCCAATACGCTTGATGACGAGGATATCGCCGATTTTCTTGAAAACACCGGTTCGTTGATCATTGAAACGACGGGCGCTGGTGGGTCTGGTGATATTACCCTTGACAATACTGTCTCCATAACCTGGACAACGGCGAATGATCTGACGCTCCTCGCAGATAGAGATATCACCTTTTCCGGTTCTGCCACTGTTTCCAGTACAGATGCAGGGGCAGATATCACCCTTGATGCAGATCGAAATATCACTCTGGGAAGTGCAACACTTGGCAGTGGCGCAGGCGGCACCATTACGCTTAATGTTGGGCAGGGTGCTTCTGCCGGCATACTCGACTTTGGTTCTGCGGTCTTTGCAGCTGCCGATACAGTCAACGCTAACGCTGGTGCGAATGGTGATACGTTCAACATTGGATCAAGTAGCAATATTGACTTAATTACTGGCGGTGCGGGTACAGATACTCTTGAAGGTGATGTTGATTTTTCAATCACCAACACGGGAGTAGGTAACGCTACTGGTGTTAGTTCTTTTACCAATATTGAAAATCTGACCGGTGGAGCGGGCAATAACACCTTCACCTTTGGGGCATCGGGTTCGCTGTCAGGCAACATTGATGGGGCTGGGGGTACCGGTGACAGTATCCACCTGGCGGCGGTCGCTGGTGCCAACACCGTTAATCTGGATGCGGGGACGATCAGTGGTGTGCTGACGGGCACCTTCAGTAATGTCGAGTCGTTTACCGGTGACAATG
>JBPEXY010000168.1:0-3582 GCA_052031065.1 Immundisolibacteraceae bacterium
CACGGTCAGCTCAACGAGAGTCTTTTTTCAGCCGGTTTGTCCGCGTGCCGCAAACACTGGTTTTTTACGAATCACCGAAACGCCTGACTGAGTCTCTGCAATGCGTTGCGCAGTTGTTTGGCCCGGATCGGCAGGTCGTGATCGCCCGTGAGTTGACCAAACTGCATGAAACTTTTCTCTCCGGTAGCGCAGCGTCACTGGTAGAGCGCCTGCACGATGAGCCGGGACAGGCTCGTGGAGAGATTGTGCTACTGGTGGAGGGGGAGAAAAGGTCCGATATCCAGACGGCGCTGGAGCTGGATGAGCAGAACGAACGCTGGTTACGGGCGTTACTGCAGGAGTTGCCGGTGAGTCGTGCAGCGCAGCTGGTGGCGAAAGTTACCGGGTTGCCGCGCAGAAAGCTCTACAACTATGCATTGACGCTCCAGTAATGGGTCGTGCTGGCGCTGTCGCCTGACAAAACCCGCTTGAACGGGCACACTAGCTGGTGGGAGTCGGCCAGGCAATCGCGAGTTTTTCGAAACTCGAGGAAAGTCCGGGCTCCACAGGACAGGGTGCCAGGTAACGCCTGGGGGGTGTAAGCCTACGGAAAGTGCCGCAGAAAACAGACCGCCTGTTGTCATTGATTCGGCGATTGCCGGGGCGTGCAACCGGTAAGGGTGAAAAGGTGCGGTAAGAGCGCACCGCGCTATGGGTAACCATAGTGGCAGGGTAAACCCCACCTGGAGCAAGACCAAATAGGGGAACTGGCAGCGTCAGCTGCCGCGCGTGGTCCGCGCCGTTCCCGGGTAGGTCGCTCGAGCCCCGTGGCGACGCGGGGCCTAGATGAATGATTGCCCAAGACAGAACCCGGCTTATCGGCCGGCTCCCTCCTTGATCAATATCGACTAACCGCTGTTCCCGAGTGTTGAAGGCTCTAAGTCAGTACCCTTCCAGTTTTAAACGCAGGTCGGTGACATTGGTTGCGTTAGCCAGCGCCACCTCCTCGGTGATGGTCTCTTCCTTGACCAGCTTAAGCAGGCAGTCGTCGAAACTGATCATGCCGTGCTGGGCGCCGTTGGTTATGGCCTGGATGATTTCGCCCTGACGCGAGGGGTCTTCAATCATATCCTGAATGGTTTTGGTGACGGTCATCACTTCGTAGACCATTGCCCGGCCTTTGCCATCGGCTCTCGGTACCAGCCGTTGACTGATGACCCCCTTGAGGTTCTGTGCCAGTGCGATACGTACGTTCTGTTGCTCTTCCGGTGGGAAGTTTGAGAGCAGGCGGGTCAGGGTTTCCATGGCCCCCGAGGCGTGCAACGTAGAGAGCACCAGATGACCGGTATCGGATGCTTTGACTGCGGTGTTAATGGTAATCACATCACGCAGTTCTCCAATCAGGATGACGTCCGGGTCCTGACGCAGAGCCGCGCGCATGGCGTCGGAAAAGGAGGGCGTATCGATGCCTACTTCGCGCTGGTTGACGATCGACCGTTTGTCAGTAAACACAAACTCGATGGGGTCTTCAATGGTCACGATGTGTTTGGCGAAACTGCGGTTGATCATGTCGATCAGCGCTGCCAGGGTGGTCGATTTACCGGAACCGGTAGGGCCGGTGACCAACACCATACCTCTTTTGAGCTGACTAAACCGGGTCAATGCATCGGGCATTGCCATTGCTTTGGGGTCAGGCATCTGCGATGGAATCAGCCGCAGTACCATGCTGATTTTGCCGCGTTGACGGAACATGTTGACCCGGACCCGGCCAAACTCCCCAAAGCTTTGGGCGAGGTCGATCTGATTCAGTTCGCCGAAGTGTGAACGCTGCTCTTCATCGCTGAGAGTCTGCACCAGTTCCGCCATGGCGGTGTCTCCCAGCGGTGGTAGCGAATCTATCGGTTTGATCGCGCCACTAATTCTGAAGTAGGGAACCGCATCCTCTTTTAGATGGATGTCTGAAACCCCCATTTTTACCGCGTTGCGTATGAGTAGCTGCATATATTGTTCGGCATTTTTTGCCGGCCCAAACAGGGAGTCGGTGGCGCTGTGTTCTACACCGGATGCAGCGGAGGTCTGCTCCATGGTCTGTTCTCCTTCAGGTTGGGCTTGCCGGTTAGCTTTGTCGAGTTCTGCGTTCTGGTTCTGCCCGGTCATCAGGCTTCGGAACGCATGGTGATCACGTCGTCTGGATGGTTCGCGATTGTAGCCATTTGCGCTGGCGGATTCCAAATCGGTGGACTATCCGATCATCTTGTTGTGCAAAGAAAATTTTCCTTGACACGGTTGGACAAGGCGCCTAGATTTCGCCATTAGTGGGAAAAAGTGGTGATTAATGGGTAATTGTGGGTGTTGGTGGGAAAACTAGTTCATGTTTCGTGGGGTCAATAACGTCAACCTCGATGCCAAGGGGCGTCTTGCGGTGCCGACACGTCATCGTGAAGGGCTCCAGGAGCTTGGCGTGCGCGAGATGATGGTGACCCTCGCCCATCGCGGTAACTGCCTGCTGATCTATCCATTTCCTGAGTGGGAAAAAATTGAGCGAGAGCTGGTCAGGCGTTCCGACCTTAATGGGCCTGCTTATGCTTTGAAACAGATATTGCTGGGCCATGCGTCTCAGTGTGACCTTGATGGCAGTGGCCGAATCCTGGTCCCGCCGGCATTAAGAGAGCAGTTGGGAATCGATAAAAAAGCCGCGCTTGTCGGCATGGGCAACAAACTTGAACTTTGGCAGGAGCAGCGTTGGCTGGAACAGCGCGAAACGAATCTATTGCAGATCGCAGATCTCGATCTTGAAAACTCGGAGGAGCTGGCTGGGTTAACCCTGTAAATCTGATGAATCGATCACCCCACATTTCGGTGATGCTGGAGCCGGCGCTTGAGGGCCTGGCTGTTGCAGACGGCGGCGTATATATCGACGCAACCGCCGGTGCTGGTGGCCATAGTGAGGCGATTCTTCAAGGTCTGGGTGCTGATGGACGGTTAATTGCCATCGACCGCGACGCGGAAGCGATCGAACTACTCAGGGAACGGTTTTGCGATGACTCCAGGGTGACCATTGTTCACGCGCCTTTTTCACAATTGGTGCAAATCGCGATTGATAACGGTGCCAACGGCAGGGTTAACGGTATTCTCTTCGATCTCGGCGTGTCGTCGATGCAGCTCGACCGGGAATATCGGGGGTTTAGTTTCCAGCGCGATGGTGAGTTGGATATGCGCATGGATCGTAACAGCGGTGTCAGGCTGAGTGAGTGGCTGGACCAGGTTGAAGAGCAGAATCTGGTTCAAATTCTGAAAGAGTACGGGGAAGAACGATTTGCCCGCCGTATCGCCAGAGCGATCGTTGAGCAGCAAGCCCAGCAGTCAATTCAGTCAACGGCAGAGCTTGCCGCCCTGGTGGCGGCGGCGATGCCGCGCCATGAGCGTGAAAAACACCCCGCGACACGCACCTTCCAGGCGTTGCGTATTGCTATCAACGATGAATTTGGAGAGCTTGAGAATGGCCTGGAGCAGTCGCTGGAGTTGCTTGCTGCAGGCGGGCGCCTGGTGGTGATCAGCTTTCACTCGCTTGAGGATCGTCGTGTCAAACGTTTTATCCAGCGC
>JBPEXY010000169.1:0-11728 GCA_052031065.1 Immundisolibacteraceae bacterium
CGGTGGTGCCGGATGACAGGGCGATGACCGCAGTGTCGGTGGATTTCAGCGGCATCGGCCGGAAATCGAGTTCGTAGTTGTCCAGATCGCGCGGTATGACGACATCGCTACAGGCATCGATCGCTTGCTGTGGTGTCCGCTCACAGACCGAGCCGATGTAGGCGGTGATCATCGGCACGGTATTACGGATGTGTGCCGCAACTTCAGCAAGCGAGCAGTCATAAACCAGTGCGCGCGGCGAGAGCCGGTCAAGCGTGGCACTGATGGTCGCCGGTGACTCGCGCAGGTGCAGCGCCACCGGGATTGCGCCCAGCTCGATAGCACCAAACAGGGCGACGACATGGTTGGCAGACGGGTAGAGCAGCAGTGCTACGCGGTCTCCCTTGCGGACCCCCTGGGTGTGCAGCAACTTCGCCATGCGCTGTACTTTGTCCAGCAGCTCGGCGTAGGTGTAGCGGCAGATGTCATCGACCACCGCTTCGTTGTTTGGGAACCATTTGGCGGCGCGGTGCACCATGTCGCGGAGTGTGGCGTCTTGATCGTTATGCATACTTCCTCCCCTCTGAGTTAACAGTGGTCGACGGGAGACCCGTCAGGCCCCCGTCAGTGTGGCGTTATTGGGTTTAGTAAGATCTCGGCATACCAAGATCGTGCTGGGCAATATAGTTCAGAGTCATCTCGTCGGTCACCGGCGCGATGCGGTTCAGGCGCAGGTTACGCCAGTGACGTTCAACGCCCGACTCGGAGATATAACCGGCGCCGCCGAGGGTCTGGATGGCACGATCGGCGGCAAACAGTGAGGCCTTAGCGGCCGCATATTTGGCCATCGCTGATTCAACGCCACATTCACGGCGCTGGTCATAAAGCCAGGCTGCTTCGAAAGTTTTCAGTTTTGCAGTTTCGAGCTGGATTTTGGCTTCAGCCAGTGGGAACTGCAGACCCTGGTGGGTGCCGATTGGTTTGCCCCAGACTGAGCGTTCCTCGGCAAATTTCACCGCCTTGTTGATCAGATAGAGACCGGTGCCAACGCTGCCGGCAGCGATGGCCAGGCGTTCCGGGTTGAGTACACCATAGAGGGCGCGCCAGCCTTGTCCTTCCTTGCCAACCAGATTCTCTTTGGGTACTTCAAAATCGTCGAGAAAAACCTGATTGGTGTCCATAAAACGGGCACCCATTTTCTTGAACGGTCGCGCTTCGATCTGCTCGCTCGGCAGGTCACCGACCAGCAGCGAAACCCCGGCGGTGCGATTGGCCGCGTCATAGGGTGCGGTGCGGCACATAATGCCGACGTGGCGGGCGTTGGCGATGTTGGAAATGTAGACCTTCTGTCCCTTCACCTTGTAATGGTCACCGCAGTCGGCCGCTTCGGTGGTGATGGTGGTGATGTTGGAACCTGACCCGGGTTCTGTGAATGCGCCGGCCCATACGTCGCCCTTGATGATACCCGGCAGGTATTTTTCCTTCTGTTCCTGAGTTCCGGCACCTTCAATCAGATAGCCGCCGAATACCGGCCCGCAGACAAACATGCCGCCGCCTTCGCCGCCGCCCTCCGGGCAGGAGCTGAGCGCTTCGGCAGCGATACACATTTCGAGCATGCCCATGCCGCTACCGCCGTACTCTTCGGGCAGGGCTATACCCAGCAGGCCCTGATCGGCCAGAGCATCCCAGAACTCTCTGGGAAAACGGTAGTCATCATCGATTCCCTGCCAGTAATCGTCATTGAAATCGCTGGCAATTTTGCTGCATAGATCACGGAGTATGATCTGTTCTTCGCTGAAGTCGAAGTTCATTAGGGTGCCTCCTCCAGTGTTTATACGGTCAACCAGCCACGATCTCTGTCGTCATCTGGTTGCCACTTTAGCGACTGACCGTGTCGACAGGAGTCCCGGGTGCCAGGACTCCTGTCGAGCTGCTACCTGAATTAACAGCCGGTCAGGTTATACGTCGTTGACCAGCTTGTAGGTTTGCGTTCCTGGCTTGAACTCGCGCTTTTTGAAAGAGGCCAGTGCGGTGCGAATCCAGTCGTCGTTGGTTTCGCGGGAGAGTTCCCAAAGTTTGGCCATTTCGTAATCGATGGCGGCTTCAAAATCCATCCATTTGACCTTTTCGTAGACCTCTTTGGTTTTGGTCAGCACGATGCGGCCTTTATTGGTCAGCATATCGATTACTTTCTGGGTTTCTGCGTCGAGATCAGCCAGTGGCACTGATTTGGTTGCGTAGCCGAGCGCTTCCGCTTCAGCACCGGTAAAGGTATCGGCGGTGAGGGCGTAGTAGAGCGCCTTTTTGCGTGCCGGCATGTTGTGTGCGTAAGACCACGTGGTACCACCACCCGGGAAAATACCGAAGTTAACCTCGGAGAGTCCCCAGACTGATTCATTAGCCACTATGGAAATGTCGCATATGCCTGCCAGTTCCATGCCGCCACCGAAACACCAGCCATTTACCTTGGCGATAGTGACGGCCGGAAAATCTTTAAGTGCCTTGAACCAGGTGAAAACGTCTTTGTTGATCTCTTCCATTCTTTCCGGGTCATCGAAGGGTTCCAGAAAGCACTGTTCCAGGTCCATTCCAGCACAGAAGGTGTCGTTGATACCGGTGATTACCAGCACTTTGCATTTGGCGGCGCGAACTTCTTCCAGCGCATGAACCATGTTGTTGTGCAGCGTCGGGCTCATGCAGTTTTTCTTTTCCGGGCGATTGAACTGCGCGGTCGCCACTTCGCCGTCGATGGTGAGGTTAATTGCTTCGTAGTTACTCAATTCCTGATACCTCCAGGGGTTGTACAACTATTTGCTACTTAGTTGTAATTTGATTGCTTGATTATTGGTGCCCGCCGACCTTGGCCGCCAGAGATGGTTACCATCCGCCCAGCGGGGCTTTTAAGCGCCTACCGGGTTTCGGATGAGCGCTGAAAATTCAAATTGCCAGCGGGTTTTGTGGGGCTTGTTATTGTTTTTCTAGAGCACGATAGCCCGCACTGGTCAAGTAAAACAGTTTCAAAGCGTGGTGTGAAGTCTGGTTTTTTTTATAAATTTATGCGCACATCGATAGCCATGTCGCGGTGGTATTTGTTCACCCGGGTCGGTGACGGTCACTCAGTGTAATTCGCGCCAAAAAAACACTCGAAAATGCTATGATCGCGCCGCTGTGGAGATTTCTACCGATCAGCGTGGTGCCAGTATGAAAGCGTTGGTCGAAGACTCATTTTGGACGTGCCGAGGCGGCAGCGACTGCCGGCGTGGCGGGGGTTGTCTGCTCTTACGTACTTATTAAGGTGACCTGTCCGTGTCTGACCGGGTTCTGGTAGTTCAATGGCGGAATCGCTGAGTCGGTATTTTCATAATGAGAAACTGAACCATTTTAAATTCTTCTGGAGGAAGTTATGAGTAAACCTGTCATTGCCACCATTATCGGCGATCCTGCGGGAATTGGACCCGAGGTGGTAGTCAAGGCACTTGCCACCGGCAAGCCGTATGAAATCAGCCGGCCGGTATTGATTGGTTGTACTGAGGCGGTGGAGCAGGCACTGGAGATTACTGGGGCCAGTTTTAAGGTTAACAAAGTCACCGAGATTGATGGTGTAGGTGAAAATCCCGGCGAGATTGATGTGTACGATACCGGTCGCCTGGACCCCAATGCCTACGAGCTTGGTGTTGAGAGTGCTGCTTGTGGTAAGGCCACCGCAGATTGGCTGAAGGAAGGCGAAGAACTGGCGCTGGCAGGCAAGGTTGATGCGGTGATCATGGCACCGATAAATACCGGGTCGATGAAGATGGCCAACGTGCTCGACCAGATCATTCCGCCGGAGCCGGGTTCCACCTATCTGACGCTTCTTAACGGGCCGTTGCGGGTGGTGCATCTGACTGACCATATGCCGCTCAAGGATGTCAGTGGCCTAATCACCAAAGAGCTGGTGCATGGTGCAATAAAGCTGATCCATGACAGTTTTACCGCCTGGGGTACTGCCAATCCGAAAATTGGTGTTTCCGGGTTTAACTGCCATGCGATGGGCGAAGAGGATGCGACGGAGATCGTCCCTGCGGTAGAGCAGGCCAAAGCCGAGGGTATCAATGTTGAAGGTCCGGTTGCACCCGACACCGTGTTCCGGAGGTGTGTCGATGAACAGTATGACGTGGTGCTTTGTATGTATCACGACCAGGGGCATATTGCGCTGAAAACCTGGAAGTTCTCCGGCAACTGCGCGATGACTCTGGGCCTGCCTTATCTGAGTCTCTCTGTGGCTCACGGGACGGCTTTCGATATCGTTGGCAAGAATATTGCCGATCCCGATATGATTCTTAATTCCATGTTGCAGGCAGCGAGTTTTAGCGCCGGCACTGGTTTTATCAAACAGGCGGCCTGAGTTTGCTGTGCGGTGGCCTGAACCAATGATCCGGATGCAGGCCACCGTAATCCTCCGTATCAATCTCTTTCATTTGCGGTAATGGGCAGATCCGCAGCCGCCGTGCTGTTTGACCTCGATGGCACCCTGGTGGATACCGCGCCAGATCTGGTCGGAGCCCTCTATCAATTGCTAGACGAAATGAAGCTGGGGCGACCTGACTTCGACAAATGTCGGAACCGGGTCTCGCAGGGGGCGCGGGGGTTAATTCATATCGGACTCGGTATGACGCCAGAAGATGCGGGTTATGAGGAGTATCGGCAGCGGTTTCTCAGCCATTATGAGATACGCTTGTCGGCTCAAAGCGCGCTGTTTCCGGGTGTCGATGAACTATTGCAGCAGCTTGACCAGGGCGCAGTGCCCTGGGGCATCGCGACCAACAAGCCACACCGTTACGCCGAACCGCTACTCGAAGATCTGGGGTTGCTGGAGCGTTGCCAGTTTCTATTGACTCCAGATCATGTGGGAGCTGGCAAGCCAGACCCGGCAATGGTCTACCGTGCGGTTGAGCAGTTTGAAATCGACCCGGAGGCGTGCTGGTTTATTGGCGATGCGGAACAGGATGTAGTCGCCGGTCGAGCGGCAGGAGCGCGAACCGTAGTCGCCAACTGGGGTTATATCGGAGATCTGCAAACCGGAGCAGATTGGGATGCCGATTATCTTCTCGATCATCCGCTTGATCTTATCGAGCTGCTTTCAGCAGAGGCCGAGTAATCTACTGTTCTCGATCCGGCCTCTGCTGAGATAAGAGCTATACGTTGGGTCCGAGCATATCTGCCGGATTAACGAAACGGTCAAACTCTTCATCGGTCAGTAAACCGAGGCCCATTACAGCCGCCTTTAGAGTCGTCCCTTCACTGTGGGCTTTTTTCGCTGCTTTCGCGGCATTGTCGTACCCGATGTGTGGGTTGAGTGCGGTAACGACCATCAAATTACGGTCAAGGTACTCCTGCACCTGATCACTGAGCACCTCGGCACCAGCGACGCAGCGGTCGGCGAAACTGACGCTGGCGTCAGCGATCAGACGAATTGACTGCAGCAGGTTATAGATGATTACCGGCTTGAATACGTTGAGCTGCAGATGGCCGGTTGCGCCGCCAATATTGATGGCAACATCGTTGCCCATGACCTGAGCGGCAACCATGGTGATCGCCTCTGATTGGGTCGGGTTGACTTTGCCGGGCATGATCGAGCTGCCAGGTTCATTAGCCGGTAGTTGCAGTTCACCAATGCCATTTCGCGGACCGGAACCGAGCAGACGAAAGTCGTTACCGAGTTTCATCAGTACTGTTGCACAGGTTTTCAGTGCCCCACTGGTTAATACCAGTGCGTCGTGGGCAGCGAGGGCGGCAAACTTGTTGGGTGCGGAGACAAAAGGCAATCCGGTAATTTCGGCAATTCGCGCCGCGACAGCGTCGGCAAATTGCGGATGGGTGTTGAGGCCGGTGCCTACGGCGGTACCACCGATGGCCAGTTCGCAAACTTTCGGCAGGCAACTTTGAATTGCACTGATCGATTCATCAAGCTGATGGACAAAGGCACCCAGTTCCTGTCCAAAAGTCAGTGGAACCGCATCCATCAGGTGGGTGCGCCCTGGCTTTATGACCTGTTCGTATTGTTTGGCCTTGGCGGCCAGCGCGTCGCGAAGGTGGGTTAGCCCGGGAATCAGTGTCGCGTTGATTTCACGCGCAGCAGCGATATGCATCGCGGTTGGAAAAGTGTCGTTGGATGATTGCGATTTGTTGACATCATCATTGGGGTGGACAGGGTTTTTCGACCCCAGCTCTCCACCAGCCATTTCGATAGCGCGGTTGGCAATGACCTCGTTGGCGTTCATGTTGCTCTGGGTACCGCTGCCGGTTTGCCAGACCACCAAGGGAAAGTGATCATCCAGGTTGCCCTGTGCAACCTCGTCAGCCGCCGCTGCGATCAGCTCTGCTTTTTCGCTGTCGAGGATACCCAGCTGGGCGTTGGTCACGGCTGCTGCCTGCTTGAGAATGCCGAATGCATGAACCACTTCTATCGGCATTTTCTCGTTGCCGATCGGGAAATTGATCAGGCTGCGGGCCGTTTGTGCGCCGTAGTAGCGATCAGCGGGGACCTTCAGCTCCCCCATGGTGTCTTGTTCGATGCGGTAGTTCATTGGCTTTACTCGTTTGATAATGACAGGTAGATTGGCCCGCCCGCCGTTGGGCCGGTTTGTTCACAGTGGTGTAGGGTTCAGATATGTTCGGTTCAGTCCGTGGTTTCGGCGGATCGCCTGCTGGCCTGGTTAAACAGCGCGCATCTACTATGCGAAGGCGAAACCGACCCCGGGAAACATCGCCAATTGTAGCAATTTCGTCCTCCCGGTCTGAGCGCTCCGGGGATTTTTTATGACGATGAATTGACAGTTTTATGGGACGGGTAGTGAGCGGGTTGAACTCCCGGTGTTGGCAATTTAAAACAGAACAATAGTTCGGGAGCGAAGTCATGGATTTAGGAATAGCTGGCAAGACGGCTGTTGTCGGTGGAAGTAGTCAGGGGATGGGTCTGGCCATTGCCGAGGGACTGGCGCGAGAAGGGTGTAATCTGCTGCTTTGTGCTCGCAATCAGAACGCTCTGGACGAGGCCCGGGAACGGGTCGCAAAGGCAGGTGCAGGTGATCGGGTGGAAACCCTCAGTGTCGACCTGAGCCTGCCCGATAGTGCTGCCAGGATCGTTCAGACGGCTACTCGAAAATGGGGTGGTGTCGATATTCTGGTGACCAATACGGGTGGGCCTAAACCAGGACAGCCGAGCAGCTTCAGTGATGACGACTGGCTAGAGGGCTATCAGAAAGTCTTTTTCAATGTGATTCGTCTGGTGCGTGAAGTGTTGCCGCACATGCGAGAACAAAAGTGGGGCCGGATTATCAATCTGCTGGCGCTGTCGGTGGTGCAGATCGAAGATAACCTTTCCATGTCGTCGACAACCCGTGCCGCAGTGGTGGCCTTTGCCAAAAACCTCTGTGAGGAGGTCGCCGCTGACGGCATCACCATCAATAATGTGCTGCCCGGCTCGATTTTGACTGACCGGTTGGAACAGGTGACGGCGATGCAGGCGAGTCATTTTGGCGACGATCCTGAGCAGGCGATGCAGGCGCGGGTGGATCGCATCGCTGCAGGCCGCCTTGGGCGACCGGAAGAGATGGCTGATCTGGTTGCGTTTCTCGCTTCTGAACGGGCGGCATTTATCAACGGATTGAGCATTCCCCTGGACGGTGGACAGCTGCGCTCCGTTTTATAGGGTCGAAGCGGGTTAACCTTGTGAACAAGGGTTCGAGTGAGATGAACACAATGAGGAGGTGCCATGACATTTGACGCTGAAGCGGTAGCCGATGAATTTCTCGCCAGTGCGGCGCAGGGAGTCCATTACCCGCCTGCCTGGTTTGATCGCCTGGATATGGATCAGGCGCTACAGGTGCAGCACGCGCTACTGGCCCGCAAAGTTGCCGCCGGGGAGCAGCATGCCGGTTGGAAAGTGGGTCTGACTGCGAAAGCGATTCAGGACCAGTTTAATGTCCATGAGCCGGTTTGTGGCTACCTGCTGGGTTCAGGCATGATCGCGAGCGGTAGCCGTTTTAAAGCGGCAGATCTGATCGGACCGGGGGTTGAAAATGAGATCTGTTTTCGCATGGGCGGCGACCTGAAGGGTCCCAATGCCAACGCAGACATGGCACGCGCTGCGGTGGCCGAGCTCTATCCAGCAATGGAGCTGGTGGAGAATCGGGGTGATTTTACCGCTCAGTTGGCGGTATCGCTGGCTGATAATGTCCAACAGACCGGTTATGTGCTCGGCAGTCCGGTAGCGCTGACCGAGAAACTGGATATTACCGCCATTGATGCCCGCGTCTCGATAAATGGCACACCGGTGGGAGAGGGTAACGCCACTGCAGTGCTCGGGAACCCCTTCAATTCCCTCGCCTGGTTGGCAAACAAACTGGCAGAAATGGGTTTATGGGTGAAAAAGGGAGAGTGGATAATGGCGGGGTCATTGACACGTCAGTTCCCGCTGCAGCGGGGCGATGTTATCGTCACCGATTTTACCGGCCTGGGACAGGTTGAGTTTGGGCTGAACTGAAGCCGGAGCCGGCGTGTCGATTCACTGCGATCTGCAGAGTGATTTTAATTAACGGGGGGTGTCATGGGAGCAATCGTTGGACTGGGGTACCTGGGTATCAATTCGACTGATCTCAAAGCGTGGAAAACCTACGCGACTCGAGTAATTGGTGCACAGGTTATTGAGGAGTCGGCTGACAACCTTCGTCTGCGGCTGGACGAGAAGATGTACCGTTTTGAGATCAACCGCGCCGAAGCTGATGGACCAGCCTACTTTGGCTGGGATGTGGGCTCGGATAGAAGTCTGGCGGAAATCTGTTCTTCCTTTGATCAGCGGGGTATCGCCTACGAAAGAGCTGACGCTGATACAGCGTGGCAGCGCAATGTGCTTGAGTTGGTGCGAGTTGAAGATCCCAGTGGCAACCAGCTGGAGCTCTTCTTTGGTCAGCGTACCGGCAAGCACTTTTCTCCATCGCGGGACATGAATGGCGGCTTTATCACTGACGATGACGTTGGTCTCGGTCATGTTGTGCTGATGACCACCCATCTTGATGAAATGATGGCGTTTTATGCTGCACTCGGATTTCGTACCAGCGACCGTATTTATATGAAGGCGTTTGGTGTATTTGCGCACTTTCTGCACTGTAATAAGCGTCAGCACTCACTGGCGATGATCCCCGGGCCAGCTGATGGTTTCCACCACTTTATGCTCGAGGCCGAGGAAATGCGTGATGTGGGTACCGCCTATGATGCAGCGCAGGACCTGGAAGTGAACATCACCATGTCGATGGGGCAGCACACCAATGACCTGGTGACCTCCTTTTATTCGCAAACCCCTGGGGGATTCGATATGGAGTACGGATACGGTGGGTTGCTAATTGAGGATTCGGATAGCTGGCAGGTTAAGGAGTTTGACGATATCAGTTTCTGGGGACACCGCGGTGGGGTGCGTAACGTTGATGTGGCCTGATTGGGGTAGCAATTAAACAGTCGCCAGCCTGGTGAGAGGAATAAAAAGCCCGCTTTCGCGGGCTTTTTTATAGAGCTGGTTTTCGATCTAGGCTGATTTGGCAGCCAGCAGTTTTTCGACGTTAAACCCATAGAGCTTTTCTGCATTGGAGCAGACAATGCGGTGAATTTCATCTTCCGGGCAGCCGGTAAAGTTGCTGGCTACCGCTTTTTTGGAGAATGGCCACACCCCTTCCGTATGCGGGTAGTCAGCCCCCCACATCAGGGTGTCGACACCGATCAGCTCTCGGGTTAAAACCCCGGCGCGATCATCCTCGAAGGTAGCGTAGAAATTACTTTTAAAAAACTCACTCGGTTTACGGTCCAGGCGCGGCTGCATCCAGCCTTTGTGATCTTCCCACCAGTGGTCCATCAGATCCAGCGCTGCCGCGATCCAGCCGATACCCCCTTCAACAATTGACCAGCGCATTTTGGGAAAGCGCTGTGGTGCACCACCCCAGATGACCAGTTGCATGGGCTCATTAAGGTTCATTTTGCCGGCACAGACCAATGCACCGCTGGCACCTGGACCGCGAATATGTTCCGGGAAGGTGCCGCCACCGAGGTGGAAATTGCAGAGCACGTTCATCTCTTCCAATCGTGCCCAGAGAGTATCCCAAATCGGCTGATTAAACGGGCGGTGGTTACACCATGCCGGTAACATGACGCTTTCCAGCCCCATTTTTACCGCGCGTTCTGCCTCATTAACGGCCCACTCTATGGGGCCGCGGGTGGGCAGAATGGCAACACCTTTTAGACGATCCGGGTGCGCGTTACAAAACTCGGCGAGCCAGTCGTTATAGGTTTTGACCACCTCATAGAGCAGTTCGTCGTTTTCAGAATCCCAGATAAAGAGGCCGACACCGGGGTAGATGACTTCACCCAATACACCGTCGATATCCTGGTCTTTCAACCGTTCATCGGGATTCCAGGAACCGGCACGACAATCGTCGTAGCGGAAGTCAGATATTTTTGGTATCTCCTCCCCCCGCGCCTTCATCTCAATCATCGGCCCCTCAAAGGCAATCGGCCGTGGTTTCAGGCCGTCTATGATCATGCAATCACCCATCTCGCCGACATTCTCTATGCGAGGTGCCTTGTCGCGCCATTTGGCTGGCATTCTGGATGTCCACAGATCAGCCGGTTCAACCACATGGCCATCCGCAGAAATAAGCGGGCCTTGATACTCTTCGCTCATGCGAAACTCCTCTTTACAATGATTTGGTGTTGTGTGGTCCCTATTGCTGAACGACAAGCCGTCCTGTTGAGACCTTTTTTAGTTATCCGCACTATTCTGGTCGAGCGGCCCCTGTGATGCAATGCTGCTATTGCCCGGGATACTGGCTATATTGGCTTGAAGTGGTCCGGCTGATCAGTTAGCCAGGTTTCCCCCCAGAGTCTGCCGCCGCCGTCAATCACCAGGGTTTCGCCGGTGATGAACTTACCTGACGCTGCAGTCAGATAGACACACCCTTCGGCGATATCCTGCACGCTACCGAGGGTGCGCATTGGATTGGAATTGTAGAACCTTTTCAGAAAGGCGCGTGGATACTGATTAAAGCCATTACTCTCGATTGCACCCGGAGCGATACTGTTGACACGAATATTGTATTGCGACCATTCCACCGCCAGAGTGCGCGACAGGTTGTCGACAGCCGCTCGTGACGCACTGGAATGGGCAATGGTCGGCATGCCCCGGTAGTAGTCGAGGATGATATTGGTGACGCTGCCGGGATGGTCATGTTCGACCCATTTTCTGGCACAGGCCTGGGCCATATACCAGGTGCCGTTGAGGTTGGTGTCGATTACTGCATTCCAGCCTTTTGGTGAGATGTCGAGCGCTGGTTTGGCAAACTGTCCACCGGCGTTGTTGATCAGCTGGTCCAGTTTGCCGAAGCGCTGCCAGGTTTTGTCGACCAGCTTTTCGACAGCTTCCGGTTCGCGTATCGACATCGCCATGTAGTCAGCATCAGCGCCCAGTTCATTGAGCTGCTCGCAGGTCTCAATCAGCAGTGGCTCACGGCGTCCGCAAATCATGATATTGGCGCCGAGGCGGGCAAACAGGAACGCGATTGCCTTACCAATACCGGTACCACCACCTGATATCAGAGCGGTCTGACCCTGCAACAGATCATCGCGGTAGACCGTCTCTATCGACTTCAGCTCCTCGTCGCTAAAGCCAAAAGTCTCCTTGTGTTCGAGATCCTCGACTGGCATCTCTGTTCCTCCTGCTAATCCT
>JBPEXY010000017.1:0-3539 GCA_052031065.1 Immundisolibacteraceae bacterium
CTGAATGAGCTACCCGAAGGGGCCAGAGTTGGAACTTCGAGCCTGCGCCGACAATGCCAACTGCTGGCCCTAAGGCCGGATCTACAAATCTCACCGCTACGTGGCAATGTCAATACACGGTTGAAGAAGCTTGATGAAGGAGAGTTCGACGCCATTATTCTCGCCTGTGCTGGACTGGACCGTCTCGGGCTACAACAGCGAATTAGCGAACGCATAGCGGTTGAGAGAATGCTGCCAGCGGTGACCCAGGGAATTGTTGGAATCGAAATCCGCGCCGGCGATGAACAGACAGCGGCCCAGCTCGCTCATCTACATGACAAGGCTACTGCCCGCCGCGCGATGGCGGAGAGAACCATCAATGCAGAGTTGGGTGGTAATTGCCAGACCCCCATCGCTATTCACGCACGCCAATCAACAGGTTCAATGCAGATCGATGCGCTGGTCGGCAGTCACGACGGCCGCACCATTCTGCGCGCCAGTGCCACCGGTCCACAGGAAGAGGCCGAAGTTCTGGGCAAAACAGTCGCCCGGGATCTGTTTAACCAGGGCGCAGAGAGCCTGTTGGCGCGCGACTAAACCGCCATCGGGACGCTATTTACCCCATGAGCCAGAACCCACTGCGAATACTGGTTACCCGCCCGGCTGGACAGAACCAGAAACTGTGCGCAATGCTGGAGGAGTTGAACTGCATACCCTACCGGTTACCGACTCTGGAAATCAGACCGGCGGCACCGGCACAGCTGGACCAGTTCAAGCAACGGTTAAAAGCCGGTACGCCGCCGGACTGGCTAATTTTTATCAGCGCCAATGCGGTGCGCCATGGCTGGCCGCTGATCGCGGAACATACAGACATTGTCAGCGCCACTAAAATAGCGGTGGTCGGCCCAGGTTCGCGTAAAGCATTGCGAGAGTTTGGCGTCACCGCTGATGCGATGCCGGAGAAACAATTTGATAGCGAAGGATTGCTTGAACTACCCTGGTTCAGGCAGCCCGCTAACGAAAAAATTCTGATCATCCGTGGTGTTGGCGGACGACCCCGTTTAGGCGACGAACTCTCCCACCGCGGCGCCAGTGTTGAGTATGGTGAATGCTACCAGCGACTATTGCCAAAACAAGGCGGTGAAGTGTTAGCGGACTGGCTTAACCAGGCAGCCGTCGACCTGGTCACTGTCAGCAGTCGGGAAACGCTGCGCAATCTGTTCAAACTTTGTCCGACAGACCAACACCCTGCGTTGCGAAAACTTACTTACTTACTGCTTAGCAAAGCAATCCGAACTACCACGCAGGAGCTGGAAATCACAGGAAGCGTAACCATAGCCCCAGAACAGAGCGACCAGGGCTTCGTCAGGGCAATTCAGCAGCTGCAATCTGGTAAATTGTAAAGTTAGCTCATCAACACCGAGTCACCGTACCTGAATCACTATCACTCAAGGTCACGAAAAACGAGATATGGTCAGAACCGAAACACCGCTGTGCCAGTTCAATTTGCCCGCAGTGGATTTCACCCTGCCGGGCGTCGACGGTCGCGACTGGAGCCTGCAGCAGATACGTGGAGAACGTGGCACTCTGGTAATGTTTATCTGTAATCACTGCCCCTATGTCAAAGCGGTCATCGACAGAATCGTTGCCGACTGTCACGCTTTAGCGGCGGAAGGGATTAACAGCGTGGCAATCAGCGCTAATGATCCCAGCGATTATCCAGAGGATAGTTTTGACAACATGGCTCTCTTTGCCAGGCAACACGCATTCCCGTTTCCCTACCTGTTTGACGAAAGCCAGCAAACAGCGAGGGCCTATGGCGCTGTCTGCACTCCCGATTTTTTTGGCTACAACACCGACTTACTGCTCCAGTATCGCGGCCGGCTCGATGCAAGCCGCAAGGAGCCGGTACCCGGGGCCCGGCGCGAACTGCTGTTGGCAATGCAACAAATCAGCAGGAGCGGGGAGGGGCCAAAGGACCAAATCCCCAGCATCGGCTGCTCAATCAAGTGGCGGGAAGCATGAGTGAAGATGTCTGGAAACCCCATGTTACCGTCGCTGCAGTGATCGAACGCGACGGACGTTTCCTACTGGTTGAGGAATTGAACAGTCAGGGCGAACGGGTGCTCAATCAGCCCGCGGGCCATCTCGACCCGGATGAAACCCTGGTTGAAGCCTGTCGCAGGGAAACCCTGGAAGAGACCGGATGGCAGTTTACGCCTACCCATCTGCTGGGAATCTACCGCTGGATCAATCCCCGCGATGGTGAAACTTTTTTACGCTATAGCTTTTCGGGAATTCTCCAGGAGCAGCTGTCACCAACCCCCCCGGATGAAACCATTCTCAAAACACACTGGCTGACCACCGCAGAATTAGCCGATTACCCCGCGGCATTGCGCAGCGTGCTCGTAACCCACTGCATCAACGACTACCTGGAGGGCAAACGCCATCCTCTTAGCCTGATGCAGGATGTACTGGAACCGACGGTTGCCTGAACCGGGCAGCGCTCACGTTGCTGTCGGCCTTTCCGGCGGCGTCGATTCTGCCGTCACTGCCTGGCTGCTGCAGCAGCAGGGATATCGGGTCACCGCCCTGTTTATGAAAAACTGGGAAGGCGATGACAGCGACGAATACTGCAGTGCAGAAGCAGACCTGGCCGACGCCACTGCCGTTTGCGAGAAGCTCGGCATTCCGCTCGAAACTGCCAACTTTTCGCATGAATACTGGCGTGATGTGTTCAGCCACTTCCTTGATGAGCACATAGCCGGGCGCACCCCCAATCCAGATATTTTATGCAACCGGGAGATCAAATTTAAGGCGCTTCTTGAACATGTGCAGCGACTGGGTGCCGATTACCTTGCTACGGGTCACTATGCGGGGATTCGCCAACAGGAGGATCAATTCCTGCTGACCATGGCAGCGGACCGCAACAAGGACCAAACCTATTTTCTCTACATGCTTGACCAATCTCAGCTGCGTAGGGCCATGTTTCCACTGCACTCCCTGACAAAACCTCAGATCCGCCAGATCGCCCACGACCAGAAACTGCCGGTGGCCGACAAAAAGGACAGTACCGGCATCTGCTTCATTGGTGAGCGCCCGTTTCGCGAGTTCCTCAGTGAATACCTGCCAGACCAGCCTGGCGACATTGTCGACCTTGAAGGCAAAGTACTGGCTCGCCACAACGGGCTCATGTATTACACCATCGGCCAGCGGCAAGGACTTGGCATCGGTGGCAGCAAAAACCACGACGATGCACCCTGGTACGTTGCCGAAAAGCTGATTGCCAGCAATCGGCTTGTGGTTGTCCAGGGCCACGACCACCCAAATCTTTTTGCAGCGCAACTCTCGGCAATTGAGCCACATTGGGTTAGCGGCGAGCCACCCGATTTAGAGTTTGTATGCATGGCCAGAAGCCGCCATCGCCAGCCACTGCAAAAATGCCACGTTAAAATAGAAACCAACGGGGAATTATCGGCAACCTTTCCTCAACCACAACGCGCTTTAACGCCAGGACAGTCCGTGGTTTTTTATCAACAGGATATCTGCCTGGGCGGCGC
>JBPEXY010000170.1:0-23346 GCA_052031065.1 Immundisolibacteraceae bacterium
CTATTTATTTTTTTAATAACCATCCAACATCGCCAGAACACGCGGCGGTGAGGCCGGCACCCGGGTAACCCGCTGACCGATGGCATGACTTAACGCGTTTGCAACCGCCCCCAGCGGCGGAACGATGGGGGTTTCGCCAACCCCCCGCACCCCGTATGGGTGCGATGGGTGTGGCACCTCAACCAACAGGGTTTCGATCATCGGTACGTCGGAGGCCACCGGAATTCTGTAGTCAAGAAATCCGGCGTTCTGCAGAACCCCATCGCCGTCATAGAGGTACTCTTCATTCAGCGCCATACCAATCCCCTGTACGGCACCGCCCTGCAACTGTCCTTCAACATAGCCGGGGTGTATGGCACGGCCCACATCCTGCACCACCAGATAGCGCAGAATCTTCGTATAACCGGTCTCCGGGTCCACTTCGAGGTCACACAACTGCACACCGAAGCCAGGCCCTGCATCCTGAGCATTGAGCTGGGCATTGCCGGCAATCGGGCCACCGGTGTGGCCCGCGCTGGCGGTGATTTCCGCCAGTGTCAAAGAGGGGTTCTGGCCGCTAAGATCAACCGCCTGGCCCTGTTGCCACGCCACCTGTTCGATGGGTAGCTCCCAGCTGATGGCGGCCCGCTGACGCAGCTGCTCCACTGCATCTCTGGCCGCTTCGACTACTGCCATACCGGTGGCAAAGGTAGTCCGGCTACCGCCGGTGGTGTCGCAGTAGCCGATAGTTTCGGTATTACCGACTAACGCCTGAATCCGCTCCGGAGGTACGCCCAGCTCCTCGGCGGCAAACAGCGCCATCGACGCCCGCGAACCGCCAATGTCAGGACTGCCGGTGATCACCGTCACCGCACCGTCCTCATTCAGGCGTACACTGGCACTGGACTGCATACCGACGTTAAACCAAAACCCCACCGCGACACCACGACCCTGGTTCGCAGCCAGTGGCTCGCTATACCAGGGGTGTGCCTTAACTGCACTGAGCGCCTGCTTCAGGCCAATCGCCTTGAACGCCGGCCCATACACCGCATGGTCACCCTCATCCACTGCATTTTTCAACCGCAGATCAATCGGGTCCAGCTGCAGCTGCTCAGCCAGCTCATCCAGCAACGCTTCCGCCGCAAAGGCAGCCTGTGGTGCACCGGGGGCGCGATAGGCGGTCGCTTTCGGCTTGTTGACCACCACATCAAAACCTTCCAGCAGCACATTGTCGACCTTGTAAGAGGCAAACATGGTCATTACCGCCGGTACCACTGGCGCACCCTTGAAACCGCCAGCCTCCATCTCGATTTTCGCCTGTACTGCGGTCAGGGTGCCGTCGCTCCTGGCACCAATCTTTACCCAGGTGCGCGATGCCGACGCAGGGCCGGAGGCACGTAGCACCTCCTCCCGGCTCATTACCATCTTTACCGGGCGGCCACACTTTCTGGACAACACAACCGCCAGCGGCTCCAGGTAAATCGACAATTTACCGCCAAAGCCCCCACCGATCTCACTCGGGATCACCTGCAACTCTGAAACCGACATATCGAGCACCCCGGCGATCAGGGTGCGAAACAGAAACGGACCCTGGGTACAGGTCCAGACCCGGGTTGCCGCACCCAGGCCTGCCTCTGCCACCTGGGCATCAGCCAGGGTAGCGTGAGGTTCGATGTATCCCTGATGCACGGTCGCAGTCTCGAACTGCCGTTCAACAACGCAATCTGCCTGAGCAAAGCCAGCTTGCAGGTCACCTTTTTGCAGCGGCATATAGAACGCCACATTGGTCGGCCGGGGATTGTCCACCGGTCCAGCCATGGTCATGGTGACCTGCTGCTCGTGCAGCAGCGGCGCATTCTCCGCCAGCGCCGCATCCAGATCCATAACCGGTGGCAGGGGTTCAAAATCGACTTCGATCAACTCCAGTGCAGCGCGGGCCGCCGCCTCCGAGGTGGCTGCGACAGCCGCCAGCGGCTGACCGTGATAGACCACCTTGTCGCGGGCGATAACGTTCTCCGCCACATCGCGGATGTCGGCCATCTGCTCGCCGAGCGGAATCATGCGCCGCTCTATATCAGGCAGGTCGGCACCGGTAATTACCGCCAGCACCCCATCAAGTGACTCGGCCTGACTGGTGTCGATATGGCGGATTCGGCCATGGGCAATTGAGCTGCGTAGCACGCGCCCATGGACCATATTTGGCAGCGAAAAATCGGCGCCAAACTGCGCCCGGCCGGTAACCTTGTCTACCCCATCGGGACGGATGGAACGGCTGCCCACATACTGGTAAACCGGCGTCTCTGATTGTGGACTGTTCATGCTCCCGCTCCCGCATCGACGGTCTCACCACGCAACTCAGCAGCCGTAGCCAATACCGCGCGAATGATCTTGTCATATCCAGTGCAACGACAGAGATTGCCCGCCAGCCAGTAACGCACCTGCTCTTCACTCGGCTCAGGATTGCGTTCCAGGAGCGCCTTCGCGGCAACAATAATACCCGGCGTACAGATACCACACTGCAGCGCAGCATGTTTTAAAAACTGCTCCTGCAGCGGATGCAACCCATCACCGCCAGCGACACCCTCAATGGTGACAATGTGGCGCCCTTGCGCCTCCGCCGCCAACATCAGGCAGGAGCAGATCAGTTCGCCGTCGCAAATGACTGAACAGGCGCCGCAGTCACCGCTGCCGCAGCCCTCTTTGGTTCCGGTCATGCCGAGCCCATCGCGTAGCGTCGACAGCAGCGATTCGGTGGCATCGCACAGGTATTCCACCTGCTGACCATTGATGGTCGTGGTCACATGTTGCTTGCTCATCGGGTTACCCTCCCTGACGCGATTGCGTTGCCCGCTCTGCGGCGAGCAGCGCTGCCCGCCGGACTAATACGCCAACAATCCGGCGCCGGTAGTCCGCCGGCCCGCGCTTATCTGAAATCGGTGATGCCGCCGCACTGACCGCCGCAGCCGCCGCCGTGAGGGCAGTATCGTCGAGCTTGCTGCCAACCAGCGCGTCGGCCGCCGCCGGCACTGTCATAGCAGTCGGTGCCACCGCACCAATGGCAACAGCGGCATTCTCAACGGTACCATCTGTCGCACAGGTGAGATTGACCGCGGCGCCGGCCACCGCAATATCCATTTCCGTACGCGGAATAAACCGTAGATAGGCATCGGCCTGGCCCACTCGCGGCCGCGGCAGATTAATTGCGGTGACAATTTCCCCCTGCTCAAGCGCGATTTTGCCCGGGCCAACCGGCAGCTCCACTACCGGCAGCTGCCGCGCGCCATTCGGTCCGACGATGTCACAAACCGCACCTGCGGCGATCATCGCCGGCACTGCATCAGCCGCTGGCGAACCGTTACAGAGATTACCCACCGGCGTGGCTCGACCCTGTACCTGGGTGGAGCCGATCAGGCCAACCCCTTCGACAAAGCCCGGAAACAGCGATTGCAACTCAGCATGATCAGTAATCTGCTGACCGGTTACCGCCGCGCCGATTGTTATCCACTGTTCACCGAAATTAATCTGCTGGAGCTCATCGATCCGTTTTAAATCGACAATTAACGCTGGCGCAGACCGGCCACCACGCAACTGCACCAGCAGGTCGGTTCCTCCTGACAGCGCTACCGCGCCAGGCCGGGAAAGCATCTCCACCGCCTCGGCAAGTTGCGTCGGTGCACTGAATCCTGTATCCACCATGACTCCCCCGTTGGTTATCGTTCAGCCTCTGGGCACATCAGCGTGCCGGCATTTGTTTTCCTGCAGCATTGTTGCTGTTGCCAGAGTACCGCGCAACCGCCCGGCACAAACCGGGATTCCGTTCGCTGAACCAGCGGACCATAATGGTCTACCAGTTGAGGAAGCCGAACCATCCCGCCGAGGAGAGAATCCGTTGAGTACTCCCTATCCGCACCTGTTTACACCGATCACCATCGGCAGTATCAGCCTGCCTAACCGTTTTGTGATGGGTTCAATGCACACCCTGCTGGAAGAGATGGAGGACGGTTTTACCAAAACCGGCGCCTTTTTCGCCGAACGGGCGAAACACGGCGTCGGGCTGATGGTGACCGGCGGTGTCGGCCCCAACCAGGCCGGCAGACTGGCTGACGATGAACATACCCTGGAGCGTGAACAGCAGGTGGCCGACCACCGGCTGATCACCACAGCAGTTCATAACGCTGGTGGCAAAATCCTGATGCAGATACTGCACCCCGGCCGCTATGGCCAGCACGACAAGCTGGTCGCCCCCTCGGCGATCCGCGCACCGATTAACAAACGGGTACCCCACCCGTTAACCGATACTGAGGTTGAGCAGACCATCGAGGAGTTCGTCAACTGCGCCCGACTGGCCCAGTCCGCCGGCTACGATGGTGTCGAAATCATGGGCTCTGAGGGATACCTGATCAACCAGTTCCTCGCTCCCTGCACCAATCAACGAGATGATCGCTGGGGTGGCAGTGCCGACAACCGTATGCGCCTGGCGATTGAGATTGTCTCGCGCACCCGCAACGCGGTCGGCGAGAGTTTCCTGCTGATGTATCGCATCTCCCTGCTCGACCTGGTCGAAAACGGCTGCCAGTGGGAAGATACGGTAACCCTGGCCAAACGACTGGAAACGGCCGGCGTGGATGTCTTCAACAGTGGCATCGGCTGGCACGAGGCACGTATCCCCACTATCGCGCACAATGTTCCGGCGGCAGCCTGGAGTTGGGCAACCGGCAAACTACGGCGTGAGCTGGCCATTCCGATCATCGCCACCAACCGCATCAATACTCCCGAACAGGCCGAAGCGGTACTGGCAGCAGGTGATGCCGACCTGATCTCCATGGCGCGCCCGTTTCTCGCTGATCCTGCATTTGTTGCCAAGGCGCAGAACGACAGTGCCGCGGCAATCAATACCTGTATCGGCTGCAACCAGGCGTGTCTCGACCAGATCTTCCGCCAGCAACTCTGCTCCTGCATGGTCAACCCACGGGCCTGCCGCGAGACAGAAGCCCAACCGGCCCGGACCACCGCTGCGAAGCGGATCGCCGTGGTCGGTGGCGGTCCGGCCGGTCTCGCCTGTGCAGTCACTGCCGCACAACGGGGTCACCGGGTGACCCTGTTTGAGGCGGCAAAGCGCATAGGCGGTCAGTTCAATCTGGCAGCCACTATTCCTGGAAAATCCGACTATGCAGAAACCATTCGCTATTTCCGCCAGCAACTGATTGAACACCAGGTTGACGTGCGATTAAGCCATCAGGTCACCACCGATGAGTTAGTCGCCGAAGGTTATAAAGAGGTTGTTCTCGCCACCGGGGTCACCCCACGCAAACCGGCGATAGCCGGCATCGACCATCCGAAAGTGGTCGACTACCAGCAACTGCTGGAGCAACAGATGGAACCAGGCAACCGCATCGCCATCATCGGTGCCGGCGGCATCGGCATGGATGTAGCCGAGTATCTATGTGGCCGGGAACCGGACGACCAGCAGGCAGAACTGAACCAGTTTCTCGATTTCTGGGGGGTCGACCGCAACACCTCTGACCGTGGCGCGCTGAAGCAGCCGCTTGCCCGCAAACCAGAACGGACTATCTATCTCTGTCAGCGCCAGCCAGGCCTTCCGGGCAAGGGGGTCGGACTCACTACCGTCTGGGCCCACCGGCTCAGCCTGCAGAAAAAAGGCGTGCAGTTTGTTGCCGAAGTAAGTTACGACAGGATTGATGATGCCGGACTGCACCTGTCAATCGACGGCGAACCGCGTCTGCTGGAGGTCGACCAAGTGATCAACTGCTCCGGCCAGCAAGCCCACAATCCACTCGCTGAGACCCTCGCCGCCAGAGGCATCACCTGCCACTCCATTGGTGGTGCCGCGACTGCTGACAGACTCAACGCCGTGCGTGCAATTGGCGAAGGCACCCGCATCGGCGATCAGCTTTAAACCCTGGCAGGAAAACGGCTTGCCCAGACGGAGAGAGACTGATGTCCACCGCACTGCCCTGCACCGAATCCGAAGCCAATACCTGGGCACAATAGACTGTCCGCGATTGGTACGACGGCCCGGCCACCCCGTTTAGTACCGACGGCAGTTTCGGCGAACAGGGACTGGGCGACAACATAGGGCAGGAATTGCCATCTTGCGGCGTACCCCAGACAATCATGGCAGGCTGAAATTGGCTCAAGTCATTGTCGCTACATTAATCGGGTGGTTGAAATGAGTTCCCAGCAATTCCCACGGTCCCGACAGGACATAGCACTGCAGTCTCTTCAACCGCGCTCATTGAAGAGCCTCAACGTTTATCTACACACGCTGATTCGCACACGCCTCTGGTTGCAGGTGCTGGTCGGCATGGCTCTCGGTATTGGTGTGGGCATTGTTCTGGGGCCGAGCGTCGGCTGGCTGGCTCCACAGACCGCCGCCACCGTGAGTGACTGGCTCGCGTTTCCCGGCAAGCTGTTTCTGGCGCTTATTCAAATGATTGTTATCCCGCTGGTGTTCGCTTCCATTATCCGTGGTCTTGCCGCCACCGAAGACCTGGAGCAGCTGCGCAAGATCGGGATCCGTGTAGTGCTTTTTTTTATCGCTACAACCGCTCTGGCAATCATCATTGGCCTGACAGTCGCCTCGGTGATCAAACCGGGTAACTTCGTCGATAGCCAGGTCCTGCAGAACACTCTGATTACCAGCCCGGTCGCTGCCGACCCAGTCCCACGCGACTCGATCAACCTGAAAGAGCTACCGCAGAAAATCATCACCCTGTTACCCGCCAATCCGCTTCATTCGATGGTGGAAAGCAATATGTTGCAGGTGGTCATTTTCGCCATGGTAATTGGCGTGGCGCTGGTAATGATGGTGCCCGCGCAGGCCAAACCGCTGCTGGACCTGATGGGTTCACTGCAGGAGGTGTGCATGATGGTGGTACGCTGGGCGATGCTGCTGGCACCGCTGGCCGTCTTTGGTCTGCTGGCGCAGATTACCGCCAAGCTGGGTCTGGGCGCGTTACTCGGAATGGCGGTTTATGTCGGCACTGTTTTGCTCGGTTTGTTGATGATGTTTGTGGTCTATCTGGTGATCATCTACCTGGTCGCCAGACAGAAACCGCTGGCGTTTATCAGTTCGATTCGGGAAGTCCTGCTGTTGGCATTCTCCACTTCCAGCTCGGCTGCAGTGATGCCGCTGTCGATTAAAACAGCGGAATCGGCGCTGAATGTGCGGCCGTCGGTTTCCCAGTTTGTGATCCCGCTTGGCGCCACCATCAACATGAATGGCACTGCCTTGTATCAGGGAGTCGCCGCGATATTCCTGGCACAGATATATGGCATAGATATCAGCCTCGGCGGCATGCTGCTGATTGTGTTGACTGCTGTCGGCGCCTCCATCGGCGCACCCGCGACACCTGGAGTGGGCATCGTGATTCTATCAATGGTGCTGGCTACCGTTGGCATTCCCGCCGCCGGAATCGCCCTGATCATGGGCGTTGACCGTATTCTCGACATGAGTCGCACGGCAATCAACGTCAGTGGTGATCTGGTGACCGCCAAACTGATGGATGTCTGGGTTGGCAGCAAACTCGGTCGTGAACGGGAAATCGCCGGGGAACAGAAACTCGAAGCGCTGCGTGAGCAGACCGGCGAAGACGTCATACCCGCCAATACCGAACCCCGGTCATCGCTGCCATCCGAACCGTGAGGCTAGCCAGTTTTCAGACTCCGCGGTTGTTAACTACTGACTAAGGCTGCTCCACGCTGTAGAGCAGATCAATGGTCTGGTGTTCACCCGTTCCCGCTTCAAGAAGCAGGTTTTCTCCCAGCCGGTAACCGAGAAACAGGGTTCCAATCTGGCTGAAAACGCCATAGGCATAGCGGGCATACCAGCGTCGGCCAAGGTTTTTACCTACCACCAGCGCCATCTCATCACCGCCGCCGGAGACCGACAGCTGATCGACTCCGAACCTCTGGCCCAACTCCCGGGCGATCGGGGCTGCCTGACTGATGCTCAACGATAACGCAGCGCTGGCCAGATCGCCTCCCTGTGATTCTGACAAACCCGATAACGGACGACCGGCGACGAGATAGGAAAGCGCATCGGCCTCACCTAGCGGGGGTTCTGAAAAGACTGTGGTCGTGAGCTCTGCCGGGTAGCCAACGATATGGATACCAGCAGTGATGGTCCGCCCCAGTTCAGCGATTTCGCGTATTGCCACCACATCTACCAGAGGAGCGTCCGGCGGACCGCCATACGTCAGCGTGCCTTTACGGATTGTCAGGGATTGGCCAAAAACATTGAAAATACCGTCCTTGAATGCCAGTTGCCCCTGTACGTTGGGCACTGAACCAGCATTCATTGCAACCAGCAACTCACCCGACAGCCGCGTATCCAGCCCTTTCATTTTCAACTGAACCCGTTCGCCGGCGATCAAACGCACCTCGCCAGTCAGGGCTAACTGCGACCGGCTCGCCGCAGGACGCTGCAGCACCTGCACATCGGCAGACGGCGTCACCGCGCTCTCAGGCAGGTCGCGGGGTGTGATTTCCGCATACGGCACCGCGACCGAACCTTGCGTTCGCCAGCCCTGCGCATCACCAGTGACACGCAGCTGCGGCGAAATCCAGACACGGTACTCTGGCCAGTCGGCCACCAGCGCAGAATCACCCTCCAGTGTCAGTGTTACCGAACGCGTCGAACTCAACAGGTCGTCGATTTCGCCGTTCAGCAGCAGACTACCGTCACCCGCCGTGGCTTTACTACTGATCAGAACACGGCCTTGCGGCCTGCCTTGCAGGGTCATACTCACCCGCTCCAGGGTGATATTCAACGCCGGTATTGCTAGCCGACCATCGCGCAAAGCAACTTCTCCACCAAGATCAGGGCGCTGCAGCGGACCCTTGAACTTCATGGTCGCGGTGACCTCTCCGGCAACATCATCGACCGCCGGGAACACTGCCGGCAGCCAGCCCCACTGATCCCCCCGCAGATAAACCTGGCCATCGATGTGGGGGTCGCTGGCGAGCTGATTCACCGCTGCGGTCAAGCTCGCCTCCAGGCCCGGGTCGAGCTCGGCATTCATGGTTAGTTGCGCATCGCTGCCAGTCAGACTCACACCGATATCTAACTGCGGCATGGAAACTTCGGTGGCGTCGAGTGATGGTTCTGCGACACGCAGCAGCGTACCCCGCTGTTTCCAGCTGATCGCACCCTGCCAGTTACCCTCCCGACGCGCCAGATCAAACGTCGCATCAGCTGTACCAGCGAGTCGATATTGCGACGGCAGCAGATCATTGACGATACTCAGTGGCAGCTGCTGCAATTCGGCATTGATATCGGTCTCGCGTCCAAAACGCAGCTGTCTGATCACCGCACGGCCGCCCTGCCCGGCCCAGCTGTGTGCAGCCACTACGGCGGTACCATCGTAATATTCAAACTTGACCGGGTGATGCAGTTGCCAGTTGCTGCCGGGCCCGTCCATGACCGCCGTATCGATGCTGCCTGACCAACCGCTCTGCTGCCACTGCAACGCGCCGGTCGAGTGGAATTTCAGCTGCTGGCGTTGCCAGTCGAAATCAAAACGCAGCTTTTCCGGCTCGCCCAGCGCCTCGACAACCCCCGACCCAATCAGCATCCTGTCCCGCCGCACCGCTTTAACAGCAGCTTCAATCTGCGCCTGACCAGCAGATTGAGTAGCGCTCCTCAGCCGAAAATCATCAGCAGACCAGGGGCCATAACGAAGCTGTCGGGCCTGTAGAGTGCCATCGAAACGCGGCAACGTAACTGGACCCTGCAAACGACCACTGGCCTCAAGCTGTCCGCCAAGCTGCGGCCACAGCTGCTGAAGCTCAGCTGCGTCGAGTTCAAATTCAAGCGCCAGTTGCTCTCCGTCAATGGTGCCATCGGCGCGTAGCCGGTTGCTGCCAATTTCAAACAGGCACCCGCTACATTGCCACTGCCGGGGACTCCAGCGCAGCTCTCCCCCGGCCCGTAAGGCACTGCCATTCAGATGACCGGTTAAGTCAATATGGCGCACCGTGGCTTGCTCTGTGCCGGTTATCTGTAGCGCGGCGGAGCCATTGATCTGCCCCTGCAACTGGGCAGACCACAGCGACGGGTCAAAATCAGAAAAAGTCACAGCCATCTCTGCGGTCAGCACCGGCTGCCAGGAAACGGGGCCGGAGAGGCGCAACAAACCGGCTGACGAGCTCGCCTCCAGGCGGGTAATCACAAGGCCGGTGTGATTACCCATCGCACTGCCTTTGATATCCACCACCGTCTCATCAGCAAGGAGGAACGGCGTGGTGACACTCAACTGGTAATCGCTCGGCGTACCGCGCAACTTCAGTTGCCCCTGCTGTAGCCGGTAATCAGCAATCTGCCAGCCTGACCAATGCATCGTCGCCTGGATAAAAGGCTCGACCCGATTCAGCAGTTGCAGCGATCCCTCCACCCTCAGGGACTCCGGCTGTTCAAAGGTGTGGCTGAACGCCAGCTTCGCCAGGGAGCCGTTGATGGAACCACGACCAGCGAGGTTTTTGTCGACATTGCGCCAACTGAAGCGCGCCTTAACCGGTATCGCCTCACGCAGACTGGCGGACAGCCGAGTGGTGGTCAAGGTGACACCCTGAACCGTAACCCCTAGCTCTGCGACCAGCAGATCATCACCCCGGAGGCGGGCACGGCGGAGCTTCAGCTGATGCAACCGGCTCTGCCGCTGGCCACTGACAAGGGATAGCTCTGCAACGTCAGCCGTTTTTATCAACAGTGCAAGGGGCAGGTTCGGTAACGACAAGGTCAGGGGTTCGCCCCCATCAGATGGGCCTGTCGTTTGGCGATGGTGAAGCGCAGCAACCGCAACCTGATTAATCACCAGTCGGCCCGTCAACAACTCACGCCAGTCGATCTGTAAGCTGAGATCTGTCGCCGACAGCTGCCACGCTGGGCGCCGATACTCCAGCTGCTTGACCGTTATCCCCTGACTGAGAGTGCCTTCGAAGCCCTCGGTCCGCAGCTCCCCGGGTAACCCCGTCACCAGACGATCAACCAGCCAGCGGGTTCCCGCAGCACTCTGGGACAGATAAGCAAGCACAGCGGTCAGCAATGCAAAAAGGGCCAGCAAAGACAGGAACAGCCTTTTCAGCTGCTGGTAGCGGCCAGCACTCAAAGGTCCGGTCCCATACTGATATGGACTCGCAAGCCACCATCGGAGTCATCGAGCGCGGTGGCCAGGTCGACACGAATCGGCCCCACCGGAGATTGCCAGCGCACCCCAAGGCCAACGCCGGTAAAAAATTCAGGGCGCTCATTGAACGCGCTGCCACTGTCGACGAACCCCGCCAGGCTCCAGTTCCCGCGCACGACATGGTCAACTTCCACGCTGGTTTCAATCAGATGGGCGCCCCCGACCACCTTGCCGCGGTCATTACGTGGTCCCAGCGATTCAAAGTCGTAACCCCTGATGCTGCGATCCCCGCCGACGAAAAAGCGCACCGATGGTGGCAGTTCTTCGAAATCCTCTTTCAGCGTGGTGCTGATTTTGGCGCGCATCAGTAGACGCGTGTCGGCATTAAATGAGCGAATCCATTTACCGCGCGCTCGAAGTTGCAGAAAACTGGTGTCGGAACCCAGCTGCCGGCCTGCACCACGGATGTCATAACTGAGCGAACGTCCACGAGTCACCCGGTCGGGCTCACGTCCAGTCACCGATTCCCAGCTAAAACCGCCGATCAGCAGGCCACTGGAATCGCGCTCGCCACCGACCGTAAAATCCTCGTAGAGCAGCTCAAGGTAGGGCTTTTCCAGCCATTTTTCGCTCACTCTCCGACTACGTGACACCCCCAGTTTGTAGGCATCGCTCTCGCTGGTTTCGGTATCTTCGTGATTAAAACCGGCGGTCAGAATGACCCATTCCCTGCGTGGATCCTGTCGCGGCCAGCGATAGCTGGCAGACATCTCGGAATTCA
This sequence comes from Immundisolibacteraceae bacterium, assembly GCA_052031065.1. Lineage (GTDB taxonomy): Bacteria > Pseudomonadota > Gammaproteobacteria > Immundisolibacterales > Immundisolibacteraceae > JBPEXY01. Next base: position 11,908 of record JBPEXY010000170.1, read on the forward strand.
CTTCCGACAGAAACAGTCGGCTCTCGAAGCGACCGCCGTTTGCGCTGCGCCGGCGATTGCTGTAACCAAGCTGACCCTGGGCCCCAGTATCGGTGGCAAAACCAATACCGGCACGGTAGACATGCCGGTTCCCCGGCGTCAATCTGACGTTGACGTCGACAGACCTGGTCGACGGATCGGGCGACTCGGTACTAACCGACACCGAACCAAAATAGCCACTTTTGCTCAACGCTGCTGAAAGGTCAGTCAAAGCCCTGGCGTTGTAAAAATCACCGCTGCTGATGTCGCTGTATCCCTGCAGCAACTGCTGGCGCAAAATACCACCGGTATAGCTCACCTGACCAAACCGATAACGGGGACCGCTCTCCAGGGTCAAGGTGATGTTTGCCTCGTGCCGCTGCGTATCGACCACTACCCGGCTGTCACCGTATTCAGCATCGAAATAGCCGCGTTCGATCAGTCGGTCACGGGCTCTGTCGCGGAATGCGTCGTACTTGCCGTGATGCAGAATGTCACCCGGCTGCGGTTGGTCCGCCCGCAGCAAAGCCATGACCGCCGCGTCATCGGCGGCCTCACCCCGCACCTTGAAATCGACACCGCGCAGGTACACCGGCCGGCCAGGATCGACCTTGAACTCTGCCTGCCAGCAACCTTGTTCCCAGCTCAAAGTCTTGTTTACGACGGCATGATAATAACCGAGTGCTTCTAATGCTCTGGCAATCTGGTCGTCAGCATCGCGAAACAGCCGTTTGACACGCCACTGGCCAGTTTCACAACTGGCGCTTGCCAGGGGCAACAACGCACGGACGTTACTCTCCTGCTCCGGCGTCAGACCGATCACCACCAGCTTTGCGGCCAACTGCGCTGGCAGCAATAGCAGCGCTAACAGCCCTGCCCTCAACAAGGGGCTTATCCGCGCGCGCTGATTTCGGTTCAGGTCTCTAAGCAAGGAAAAACAAACCAGGAAGACAAAACCGGAATTTTACGTCGGAGTCGGTGCCGGAAAATGGGCGCGACAGAAATAATCGGGTTGCTACTGGATGCCTTACAATCCTGCTTGCGTTAAACCCCCGGGTCATTACCGGCTGTCCTCAACCCCTTCAGACGGACCCTGTGCAGTGGATTTTTCTGTCGCGTTTTCACCCGACATCCTGGTCTGGGCAGGTATTGTGTTCTGCCTGAGTCAGTCAGCCATGTTTTCCGGCCTGAATCTGGCCATGTTTGGCATCAGCCGCCTGCGACTGGAAGCCGAAGTAGCCACCGGCAACAGCGCGGCGATAAAAATCCTCAAACTGCGCCGCGATTCCAATTTTCTGCTGACGACCATTCTCTGGGGCAATGTCGGCATCAACGTGTTGCTGACACTATTATCTGATTCGGTCATGGCGGGCATGAGCGCGTTTCTGTTCTCTACCGTAGCGATCACTTTTTTTGGCGAGATCACGCCGCAGGCCTACTTTTCACGCAATGCGCTGCGCATGGGCGCACTGCTGGCGCCACTGCTGCGGGTTTATCAGTTCATTCTGTTCCCCGTTGCCAAACCCTCTGCCCTGGTACTCGACTGGTGGTTGGGTCAGGAGGGAATTCAATATTTCCGCGAACACAACTTACGTGAGGTCATCAAAAAACATATCGAAGCGGAGGAAAGTGACATCAACCGGATCGAGGGACTGGGCGCTCTTAATTTTCTGGCTTTCGATGATCTGCTGTCGACCCAGGAGGGCGAGCCGGTCCACCCCCAGAGCATTCTGCAACTACCGGTAACTGACGGTCAGGTGCAGTTTCCCCGTTTCGAGGCGCGCCGGGATGATCCATTTGTCCAGCTGGTCAGTGCCTCGGGAAAGAAATGGGTGATTGTCACCGACAACCAGAACCAGCCGAGGCTGGTGCTCAATGCCCACGCGTTTCTGCGCAACGTATTGTCCACCGGAGAACCGCTGGCCCCAGAGCAGTTTTCACACAAACCTGTGATGACGCGGGACGATAAAGCCCTGTTGGGCAAAACGCTGAGTCAATTGAAAGTGAGGTCCGACACAGAGTCGGACGATGTTATTGATGACGATCTGATCTTACTTTGGGGCCAGCAGAAAAGGATCATCACCGGGGCTGATATCCTCGGTCGTCTGTTACGGGGCATCACCCTGCGGGAACGCGGTTGAGCTGGTTTGTCGATGCCGAGAGCTGCCAGTCGACTGCCAACAACGGCGGGAATCTGGCTAAAATTGGCCAACTGATCTGATACAGATCGGACACGGACCATTCGGATACGGATAATGGAAGAGCTGACGCTGCAGATTGCCTCGACCGATATTGACTGGTCCCGATTGCTGGAACCGGACATGATCCTGCGCATTGTGGCGCAGGTCTTCCTGTTAATTGCTTCGGCATTTTTCTCCGGTTCGGAAGTCGCGCTGTTTTCATTGTCGAAGGCAGAACTCACGCAACTTCGGCGCGAACGCAACCCCCAGGCCGGGACTTTATATGCCTTGCTGGATCAGCCGCGCCGGCTGATTATTTCCATCTTGTGCGGCAATGAATTTATTAATGTCGCTGCCGCGGCAAACATGGCGGCGATTCTGCTGGTGCTGGTGGACGAAGCTTCCGCCGCCTGGGTCAATATGCTGATCATGGTGCCGTTGCTGCTGCTGGTGGGTGAAGTGACGCCCAAGACCATCGCCATATCCGATCCCGTCGGTATCAGCACCCGGATTATCGCCAGACCGATGAGTGTCTGGCTGAAGGTGGTCGCGCCGCTGCGTTTTCTCGTGCGTTTCCTGTCTGACAAGTTGACGACGCTGTTCGTCGGCGAGGAAAAATCCCCTGGCAATATTATCCAGGTTGATGAGCTACGCACCCTGGTCAGGGATTTGCAGGAGTCGGGGGAGCTGAAACTGGAAGAACGCGTACTCGCCGACGCACTGCTCGAGTCCGGCGCAACTGAAGTCATCGCGGTGATGAAGCCCCGCACCCAGGTCGCCTTCGTCGACATCGCCCAGCCGCTGACTGCGGTCCGCGACAGCATGATCAGCTACCAGCAGCAGCGCATCCCCATTTATGCGGGACACCGGGACAATTTACAGGGTTTCGTCCATGCTGAGGACCTGATGGGCCTCTCTCTGGCGGGCGAAAATCTCGACGACCACCCCATCGAATCGGTACTACACCCCGTGGTGGTAGTCCCGCCCACCAAGCGGCTGGATGAAATGCTTGAATATTTCATCGCGCATCAGCAGCTGGCGGCCGTGGTGCTGAATGAATTTGGCGGCGTCGAAGGGATGATTTCAATTCGTGGGCTGGTTGAGTCCGTCTTTGATCCACTGACCAGAACAGCATCCGCCGGCGAAGCGTTTGCCGGCTCCGATCCTGGCTACTACGAAGTGCCGGGGGAGATGAAACTCACCGCGTTTAACGATCTGACCAACTACGGCATCAGCGATCCGCGCATGACCACCATTGGCGGTGTGGTTTTCAGGCATCTGGATCGGCTGCCGCAGGAGGGGGATGAACTCATCGTCAACGGCGTTGAGATTCGTGTCGAGAAAATGCATGAGCACCGCATTGTGTTGCTCAGAGTGGCGCGCAGTGCGCCGGGCCGCAGTGGAGAAACCGAGAATGATTGACCTGCTCTGGATGATTCCCCTCATGGTCCTGCTGATGGCGGTGAAGGCTTTTTTTGCCGGTTCTGAAATTGCCCTGGTCAGTTCGGACAAGATCAGACTTCGTCATCGGGCGAGTCAGGGAGACAGCAAGGCAGCCGCCGTATTGAAAGTGGAACGGCGCCCGGAGCTTTCGCTGGCCACCACGCTCGTTGGGACCAATATCTCCATCGTCGCACTGACGACCCTGGGTACCATTCTCATGGTGCGTTTTTTCGGTGAGCAGGGCGAGCTCTGGGCGATCCTGATTTTTTCGCCCATTTTTCTGATATTCACCGAAGTGGTACCGAAGAGCATCTTTCAGCAAAACGCTGACCGGATCGCACCGCTGGTGGTCACGCCGCTGCGCACGTTTATGTTCATCATCTTTCCGGTCGTCTACGGTTTTGCCCTGCTGGCACGGACCGCCGCGCGCCTGGTTGGCGGCAAGGGTATGCGACATGTCTCCATGACCCGGGAAATGGTGCGCGCTGTGCTTGATCAGGCGGACACCGCCGGGGACGTCAGTTCCCTCACCTGGAACCGCCTGCGCAAGGCTTTTCAGCTGGCCGATGTGACTGTCGGCGAAGTGATGATCCCCCTCGCGGAAATGACCACCATAAACAAGCGAGACGCCACCGCGTCGGCAATTGCGCTGGCCTGTGGCAAAGGTCACTTTCGAATACCGGTTTATGATGACGAGGCCGGGGGTATTACCGGCGTGGTTGCGCTCAACGTATGGAAACTTCTACAACCGGGGATTGCCGAAACACCCCTTGAATCCCTCATCCACGAAGCGGAATTCGTGGTTGCGCAGCAACCGGTTTACGAGCTGCTGCCGATTCTCAAACAGCGCGAAGACCGGATGGCGATCGTGCTTGACGAGTTCGGCTCCGCAATCGGCATGGTCACCCTGGAAGATATTCAGGAAGAGGTGCTCGGTGATTTTGTTGGTATCGGCTACAACATCCCCGGTTATGTGCACCGCACCAAGCGCGGCATTAAGGCGCTGGACGACGGTGCCTACGAGCTGGATGGGCGGGTGTCCATCTCCCAGGTCAACGACTTGCTGGCGGTGAATTTACCCAGCAAAGAGGCGCATACCATCGGCGGCTTCGTGACCGCTGAGCTTCGCCACCTGCCAGCCGTTGATGAAACGGTGGACGCCGGTGGCTACCGCTTTCGTATCGTTGATTCTGCGGGCCACTTCGTCAGGACCATTCACGCCGAGCCCATTTGACTTTCCAAAAGTATTATTGGTGATCAGTGGCAGGCTATAGGTCTTAACACGGGAGTTCGCTTATCAGGCCTGGCCGAACCGGCCAACCCTGTCATTCGAACAGGCAGCGGTGTTAGTGTGCATTTTTCTGCTAACCGGCGCTCGACGAATAGCCGCATGACGAAGACGTCCCTGTTGCCAGCTTCCATTCTCACCCTGTTTCTTGGTATGGGTCTCCTGCTCATCGGTAATGGCTTGCTGGGAACCTCCATCGGCTTGCGGGCGAGCTACGAGCGTTACCCCGACGATGTGATCAGCGTCTTGATGGCGCTGTTCTTTTCCTGGTATTGCCTGGTAGGGTTCATGCTTTGCATGCTCTTCTACGGTTTCGTCTCTCAAAAAGACAGGGATTCGCCGTCCGTCGGTATCCTGCTTTGCCAACCGCTATTGCTCAACCGATGTTGTAGTCGGAGCTTGGCGTTGTCTTCTCCGTGAACCAGACACACCGTCGGACGAGGCTCATGAAACTGGTTAACCCACGCGAGCAGCTGGGACTGGCCCGCATGGGCTGAAAAGCCGCCCAGTGTGTGAATGCTGGCAGCAACATTCACCTCCTCACCCGCTACTTTGAAAGTTTTGGCACCGTCCACCAGCGCGCGGCCGGGAGTACCAATTGCCTGATAACCGACGATCACCACATGAGAGCGCTTACGCCAGATATTGTGCTTGAGGTGGTGACGAATCCGGCCACCATTACACATACCACTACCGGCGATAATGATCGCCCCGCTATCGATTCTGTTTAGCGCCATGGATTCCTTGGTAGTGGTCGAATAACGCAGCGTCGGCAGGAAACTGTGCAAACTGCGTTTTCTTCCCGCCAGCTTCAGGGCTGCCTTGTCTTCGTCGTTATAGGCGTTCTGATAACGGTGGTAAATCTCGGTAACGGCAATCGCCATGGGGCTGTCCAGGTAGACGGCCTGATGAGGCAATTTACCCTGCTGGTAAAGCTCGCCGAGCCGAAAGATAATTTCCTGGGTACGACCCACTGCGAAGGAGGGAATCAGGATATTGCCGCCGTTGGTCGATGCGTCGGTAATGATCTCTTCAAACTCTGCCAGCGTCTCCTCCATCGGCCGGTGATCACGATCACCGTAAGTGGACTCAAGCAACAGAATATCAGCACTCTGCACGGCTTCCGGGTCCTGCAGCAGGGCCGCTGAGCTATTGCCCAGGTCACCAGTGAAAACCAGTTTCTTCTCCGTTTGCCCCTCTTTGATGTAAACCTCAACGATCGCCGATCCGAGAATATGCCCGGCATCCATGAAACGGATATCGACATCTTTGGAGATAGCGATACGCTGGTGGTAATTGACCCCAGTTCCGAGACTCAGGGTCTGTTCCACATCATCCAGATCGTACAGTGGCTTTCTTTCATCGCGTCCAGCCCTGCGCCGACGCTTGTTTTCCCACTCGGCATCACGCATCTGCAGGGAGGCAGCATCCTTAAGCAGCACCTCAAGCAGGTCGTAACAGGCCCAGGTGGCATATATCGGTCCGCTATACCCCTGCTTTTGCAACAGTGGCAGGCGACCGGAATGGTCCAGATGGGCGTGTGACAGCACCACAGCGTCGAGTTCATCGACCGCAAATTCAAAGGGGGCCAGGTTTTTCTGTTCCTCTTCACGCCGGCCCTGGTACAGACCACAGTCCAGCAGGATGCGACTGTGTTGTGTCGTTAACAGGTAGGCAGAGCCAGTGACGCCCTCTACTGCGCCATGGAAAGTGATTGTGGCCATAAAATCCTCGGTGATAAATCCGGTTTACGATTGAGCGCGACAGAGAACCAGAAATCCATTGCTATTGGTGAGACGGAAGGCTCCATGCCTGTCCAGGCGCTGCTGGACTAAAACGCCGCAACAGATATTTTTCGCATTCCACCAATACCAGCACCGAGAGCGCAACCAGCAGTATGCGCAGCCAGGCTTCGCCACCGATTGCGGCAGTCTGAAACAGGGTCTGCATGGGTGGCAGGTAGGTAAAGGCGAGTTGAATGATCAGCAGAATGCCGATTGCATAAAGCACGTAGCGGTTACCGGTCAGCCCTGCCCGGGTCAGGGAGGGGGCCAGTAAATAGCGGGCGCTAAGCAGGTAAAACACTTCGAACATCACCAGCGTATTGACCGCCACCGTACGCGCTACCTCGATGGCGGCCCCCTGTTCCCGTTCCCAGACAAACAGACCGAAAGTGCCGGTGACCAGGATCAGCGAGACGAAAACCACCCGCCAGATCAGAAAGCCCGATAACAGTGGTTCACGCGGGTCCCGGGGCGGACGCCGCATCACGTCGCGCTCAGCGGGTTCGAAGGCCAGGGTCAGCGCCAGCGTCACTGCAGTGATCATGTTTATCCATAAAATCTGCGCGGCAGTGATGGGCAGCATACGCCCCATGACGATGGCGGCGATAATGGTCAGGGCTTCGCCGCCGTTGGTAGGCAGGATGAACAGGATGGATTTTTTCAGGTTGTCGTAGACGGTTCGACCTTCTTCCACCGCCTGCACAATGGTGCTGAAATTGTCGTCGGTGAGCACCATTTCCGCCGCCTCCTTGGCCGCCTCAGTGCCCTTCTGGCCCATCGCCACCCCGACCTCGGCGCGCTTCAGGGCCGGCGCATCGTTAACGCCATCGCCGGTCATCGCCACGACGTCGCCAGCGGCCTGCAGCGCGGTGACCAATTGTAATTTTTGCTCGGGCGAGACCCGGGCGAAAATCTCATGTTCTTTGACGACCGCGCACAACTGCGAAGCATCGTAGTGCTCCAGATCTGCGCCGCTGATTGCGCCGTTACCGTCACCAATTCCCATCTGTTGGCCGATGGCGCTGGCGGTACTGGCGTGATCGCCGGTGATCATTTTGACGCCGATACCGGCACTGCGGCAGGCCTTTACTGCAGCGATTGCCTCTTCACGCGGGGGATCGACGATGCCGACCACCCCAAGCAGGGTCAGTCCGTACTCGACGTCTGCAAAGTTAAGACTTTGCTGGCCGCTGAGCATGGCCTTGAAGGCGATTGCCAGCAGACGTTGCCCCTGACTGGCCATCTGTTCCATGGTCGCATCCCAGTATTCACGGTCAAGCGCAACATCCTCACCACGCATCCGTTGGAGGTGGCACATCGCCAGTATTTTTTCTGGCGCACCCTTCAGGTAGGCAAAGCCGTGGCCGGTGTGGTCGTGGTGCAGGGTCGCCATAAAGCGGTGCTGGGATTCGAAAGGAATCGCATCAATGCGAGGATATTCTTCCTGGTAAAAGTGCGGCTCGATACCGGCCTTCATTGCCAGGGTCACCAGCGCTCCCTCGGTGGGATCTCCCTGCAACTGCCACTGCCCAGCGCTCTCTGTTAGTGATGCGTCATTACAAAGCAGTGCTGCCTGGGCGATCTCCCGCAGCAGGGGGAGTTCGTCCACCGTGACAGCGCGGCCATCGAGGTTAAAGCCACCCTGTGGGGCGTAACCCACGCCAGTCACTTCACACCAGCCCGCGCCACTGGCGACAGTCTGTACGGTCATTTCATTGCGGGTCAGCGTGCCGGTTTTATCCGAGCAGATCACCGTCACTGAGCCGAGGGTTTCCACCGCTGGAAGGCGGCGAATAATGGCGTTTTTCCGGGCCATGCGCTGTACGCCGATAGCGAGGGTAATGGTCATGATGGCAGGCAGACCTTCGGGAATTCCGGCCACCGCCAGACCGACGGCAGCGAGCAGCATTTCGCCAAGGGGGTAGTTGCGAACGATCGCGCCGAACGCAAAGGTTGCGGCGGCGATGACACCAATGGCCGCACTCAGCCATTTGCCAAACGTTGACATCTGCCGCAACAGTGGCGTGGTCAGCATGGGCACTTCCCGCAGCAAGTGGCTGATACGGCCAATCTCTGTGTTCTCGCCGGTGGCGATGACCATCCCCTGGCCCTGCCCATAGGTGACCAGAGTCCCGGAAAAGGCCATGCATTTGCGATCACCGATCACCGCCTGGACCGAGACTACTTCGGTGTTTTTATCGACTGGCAACGACTCGCCGGTGAGCATCGCCTCGTCTATGCGCAACTCTCGGTTTTTAAACAGGCGTACATCCGCCGGCACCTTGTCGCCGGACTGCAGCAGCACCACGTCTCCGGGTACCAGCTGCTCGGCGGGCAAGGTGACGAACTGGCCGTCACGCTTAACCGTGGCCTGCTGGGAGAGTAGTTGACGAATGGCGTTTAGCGCTTCCTCGGCCTTGCCCTCCTGAACGAAACCGATCAGCGCGTTGATAATCACCACGCCAAAAATAACGCCACTGTCGACCCAGTGACCGAGCAACAGCGTGACCAGCCCGGAGCCAAGCAGCACGTAAATCAAAACATTATTGAACTGCGCCAGAAACCGTTTTAGCGCGCTTTTGCCCTCCGCGGGTCGCAGGCGATTGCTACCGTAGGCACGGAGCCTTGTTTCTGCTTCTCCGGCAGCGAGACCGTCGGCTGTGGAGTTTAACGCTGCAAATATGGTGTTTGGAGATTGCGCGTGACTGTCGATGGGTGCTTTGGCGTTGGGTTTATCCATGCTGGTAGGTGGTCACCTCTTCGATATTTGGTGATCTCAGTTGATACTGAGATAAGAAATGGCCCCGATGTAAATCAACAAGATCATCAGACTTTCCATACCAATGTTGGCAAAGCCTTTACGCTCGCGGTACATCAATCCAAGCAACAGGGTGCAATTCATCAACATGGCGGTGCCTAACCAGACCGACTCCTGCTCCGAAATCGCCTGATAGATCGAACCATCACGATAAAACAGGTCAGCGACGGCAACGAACAGCGTATCAAAAGCATTGCCACCAACAATATCGCCGACTGCCAGTGACAGGGCACCCGCTCGAATGGCTGTTATTGCAATCACCAGCTCAGGCAGAGAGGTTGTCACCGCTATAAAAACACCGCCGGTGACGCCTTCGGAAAGTCCGCTACGCTGAACAACTGTGAATCCGGCATTGGCTATCAGCCAGCCGGCAAACCCAACCACAAATGCACACCCGGCAAAGCTCAACGCGAGCTGCACGGGAGTAGAGGCACGACTGGCAGCCGCCTTGGGTTCCTGATCCTGACTAACCGTGCCACGAACCTGCCGCGGCAGCCACATCGGCCTTTGATGAGTGTCGACCAACATTTTCACCGTAAACAGGTAGGCGACGACCAGCAGTAAGGAGATCGGATGAATAGCAAGGACACTGGCTTGCGGCGTAATAAAGGCGATTAGCAGCAGGCACAGCAAGAGCATCAACTGCGCAGACATCATCATGTTCTCAACAGAAGCGGCAGCGAACTCCAGATTTGCCTTGCGGTAGACAAGGTCGCCCAACACCAGAAACAGTGTCTGCGCCGCTATTCCGCCCAGTGAGTTACTCACCGCCAGGCTGGCATGACCCTGTGACGCAGCGGTGACTGAGGCAATAATGCCAGAAAGTGAGGTCGCCGCACCGACAAAGACCGCGCCGGTAAAGGCTTCACCAAGGCCACTCGCCTGAGCCAGATCGCGAGCGATGTAGGTCATTTTGACCCCGAAATAGCCAATCAGCAGCGCGGATGCGGCAAACAGCGCCACCGCCAGGGTCAACGAATCTTCAAACAACAAACTGGCTCCTGAACGAAAGCAAAGGGCTGGTCAGGTGTTGCTCCATTTCAATAGCTGCTGCAACGACACCCCCACCCCTCCACAGACCACCACCAGCACGTTCTTTTTGCCTATAAAAAAGTCGGCCTGGTCATAGACCGCAGAGAGAGGCGCACCGCAGGCAGGTTCCACCAGTACCCGATGGTCATCAACGAACCGGCGGCATGCCGCCACTGCCCGTTCGTCGGCCACCCGATGACACTCTACCGGCCAGCTCTGCGCAATTTCAAAGGCCTGCTTTGCCACCCTGCGCGCTCCCAGTGAGCTGGCGATGCTGGTAATTTTTTCCAGCTGGATCCGTTCACCCGCCTGGCAGGATGCATAGAGTGAGTCGGTGCCGATGGTCTCTACCGCCAGCAGCGGCACATTATCCCAACCGTGGCGCTGCATCCCTTCCACCAGGCCACACATTAGCCCCCCGCCACCCACCGCGACAACCACACCATCGGGACGCAGTCCGACCTGCGCCAGTTCATCAATCAGCGTGGCGTGACCGGTCCAGAGCAGCGGATCATCAAACGGATGGAGGTAGGCGCACTGTTCGGTCAACAGAGTCTGCGCATATTCATGCGCGCTGTCCCAGTCGGCACCTTTCACAACCACATCGGCGCCATTGCGTTTGATGCGTTCAATCGCCACAGAGGAGCTGGTTTGTGGCACCACCACAGTGACCGGAATGCCAAGCTGGCGGCCGGCATACGCCACCGCCAGGCCAGCATTACCGGCGGACGAGGCGACAAAGCGGGTGGCTCCCTGCTGCAGATAGTGCTGGCAGGCGTAGCCAATACCGCGGATTTTGAACGAACCGGACGGTTGCAACGCCTCCATCTTTAACCAGACGGTTGGCTCAACCAGATCGCTGAGAATCAGCGACTC
>JBPEXY010000171.1:0-4039 GCA_052031065.1 Immundisolibacteraceae bacterium
CCAGATACAGCTGTGCCAGTTGGGTGGCGCGCGTCCAGCTGCCACAGGCTTCGGTGACGTCGAACGACTGCACGTCTTTCATGCCCAGCGCTTTCGCCATAAAGAACGACATGCCCGGTTCAAGCACACGCTTATCCACACTGGCGTGAATCAGCAGGTCAATGTCACTGCGCTCAAGCTGGGCTTTATCCAACGCCTCATTCACCGCCTTTTCTGTGTATTCAAAGGCGTAATCGTCAGCCCCCAACCAACGACGGTGATTGATGCCGATGTACGTCAGAAAGAAATCGACCTGCTGTAAGGTGTAATCCAGATCGCCCTCGAACCCAGCCTCGCTGCGCTCGCGTACCATCTGCAGAATATCCTGATTACTGACTTTACGTGGTGGAAACGCACACGCGACACCTGCAATTTTCAGGGTATCCGGATTATCTGGTTGCTATGCGAAATTGAAAGGTGGGCGACAAGCAAAACTCACAACGGATTAACTGGTTGATAGGCCCTACATAACCACACTTGAAGCACCGTGAGGTGTCGGGATGGGCGAACAGGAGTCAGCAGAGGCCATATTAGGCTCTCTAACCAAGAGCTGAAGGGCTGAACCTGTCACGAGTGGATAGTTGACCACTCTCTGATGTGTACGAGCAGAAGCCTCCCCGGAGGGCTCTCGATAACTGTATGGCGGGCCGGAAGCCCAAAGACTGTCGAAGCGCTCAGAGCACACAGGCGAGCGAATTCAGCGGAACGAAGCTCAGCCCGATAATGGGGGACAGGAACCGCCGTGGTACGGATCCGTTTGCCCGGTGGTGTGAGAGGACGGGGGAGGCGACTCCCCCTCCTACTCGATTCTGCCCCGCCCTGAATAGAGTTCATCTGAAGTTTCTGTGTACATAGCTATCTGGCAATAATCAATTCCTGAAAAAGGGGCGCACCGACGCGCACGTGGAGTCGTCTGGCAGTCTGTCGGGATTAGGTTGTTAGGTCTCTCATAGCCAGAAAACCCCGGTTGGAAACCGGGGCTATGACAGAGAGGGAATGCAAAGGCGAACTCGCCGCCGATCAGTTGGCCTTGGGTTGTTGATCAGAAATTAACGCTGATCCCCAGTGAAGCGGTGCGCGGCAGGTTAGCCATGGCGCCATCGGGCAAACGTGCAACAATTTGCCGTTCATCGAACAGGTTGTCCACTTTCAGGAAGACATCGGCACTGGCGGTCAGCGCGTAACGGCTGATGAAGTCGACCAGGAACAGGGACTCGGTCTCGTCCAGTTTCGTGGCGGTGTTGTTGCATCCTGCGCTGGCACACATCTCATCGACGTAGGTGGCCACAAGGTAGTTGTCCCAGCCACTCGGGTGTTCCATGCCTGTCCGGAAGCTCATCTGGTTTTCAGGTACGTCCTTGAGCTGATCGCCTTTTTTCAGGCCCGAAGCGGCATTGTCCTTGCTGATTTCCGCCTGGGTAAAGGTGTAGGTAAGGCTGACCGGAAGGTAGAACTCGCCTGCCCGGGTGCCGGTCTGGAGCTGGAACTCAACACCGGAAATTTCAGCCTCGCCGGTTACAAAACTGCCAGAGGTGGCGCCATTGCTGCACGGCGAGCCCACGGAACAGTTTTCGGCCTTGTTGGAGAAGTCGCTGTGGAAGCCGATCATTTCCGCGAAGAACGCATTGCCAAAGTACCGGAGGCCGGCCTCCCAGTTCTTGCTGGTTTCCGGATCTTCGTTTGCCCTGGCACCACCTCCGAGAGGGGAGAAACCCCGGTGCACGCCACCCAGAACCTGCCAGCTTTGGGACAGGTCATAGGTAAAGGAAGCGCCGGGCAGGAGTTCAGCACTGTCATTGGCGCGGGTGCTGTCGACGGTCGTGCGGCCGGGATCCGCGTATTGGGTGCGGCTGGTCTGTACATCCTCGTAGCGCAGAGCGAGGTTGATATTGAGTTTGTCCGTCGCCTGCCACTTGTCGAGTGCCCAGAAGCTCAGGGCTTCGCCGGTCTCAAAGCGATTATTGCTGCCGGTGGGGGCGATCGTGTTCTGGAACACCAGAGAACCGTTGACCTGATCATAAACATCGACCGGCTGGAAGCGATCCATTTCATCTTCGTGGTAGCGGGCGCCGAAATCAAACTGGTGGCTGCCCATGTCGACATCAAAGTTTACCTGCACGCCCTCGGACAGGTAGTCCCTGGCGTTGTTTTTGTAATCCAGGCCGCTGGCGTCAACTGTGCCGTCCAGAATACCCTGGGCATTGGCGTCGCCGCCGTTTGCCGAGTCGATGATGCTTCCGCCGCCGCTGAGCTTGAACCAGTTCCGCTTGAAGTCGTTGCGATAGAGGGTGGCCGTGCTGCTTACGGTATTACTCCAGTCGAACTGATGGGTCAGGGTGATACCGGAGTGGGTATTGTTCATCTGGTCGATGCTGGACAACCCGTAACGCCGGTTCGGGTCCTGGCTGAAGTCCGCATCGGTCAGGCCGAGGTAACTGGAGTTGGAGGTTTCCTCGGAGTATTGCAGCTTGGCGGTCACGCTCTGGCGCTCTCCCTGCCAGCGCAGCTTGCCGACATAGTCTTCGATATCAAAGCCGGTATCGCGGTTACTGCGGTCAATCTCCTTGAAGCCTTTCGCGGAGCGCTGGACGGTCTCAAGCAGGTAGCCCCAGTCGCCGGCCGTGTCACCATAGGTTACATGAACGTCGGTGGAGCCGCGGTCGTTGGTGACTGTCTCAACATAGCCCTGCCGCTGATCGGGAATGGGTGTGGAAATCAGGTTGATGACACCACCGGTGGTTTGCGGGCCATAGCGCAGCAGCGGGGCACCCTTGAGTACTTCCAGCGAGGACATGCGCTTCAGTGTCGGAAAATAATAGGCGGCCGGATTGGAGTAGGGCGCCGGTGCGATCAGAATGCCATCTTCCATCAGGGTAATATTACTGCTGCGCTCGGCCGTGGCGCCGCGGATGCCGATATTGGGGCGCAGGCCCAGGCCTTCTTCTTCCCGCACATAGACGCCCGGGACGGTTTTCAGCACCTGGTTGATGTCGGTCTCAACCTCGGTTTTCAACTGCGCCTCACCAACGACGTAGCCTGACCCTGGCAAGGTCTGGGCTGCGGACGCATCGCCAATGATTTCCATGGGTTCAAGCATCTGGGGCTGATCATCGCCGACTGCCCAACTGGCGCCCGGGGCGAGGCTGATCGCCACAGCCAGTGATAGTTGGGAAGGTCTAAACATACGGTTGTTCTCCGTTATCATTTAAGTTTCTGGGTACAAGTGATAATCATTAGCATTACGTTGCGAAACTTTATGGCTTTGTAACTATTAAGTCAATTGCTAATCGGCTCACGACGTCTCAGACCGCGAGCGTCTCATCATGGAAACCTGGACAGGGGCCTTCCCCCAGCTCCTGGCAGCCTATGAGCACAAGGAGCGGTTCTACCACATCTGGGGCTGTGCCACCCGGCGGGATGCTGAGAAGGCGTTGGCTGCCTGGGTTGACGGCATCCCGCAGGGGCAGAAGGAGGTCTGGAAGGATCTCGTTAGCGCCGTCAGTGGCTGGCGTGAGGAGGTGCTGACCTACTTCGAGACCGACATCCCAATCACCAACGCCTTCACGGAGTCGATCAACCGGCTGGCCAAGGACAAGAACCGCGATGGCCGGGGCTATTCATTCGAGGTGATGCGGGCCCGGATGCTCTACACCACCAAGCACAAGAAGAAGACGCCACAGACCAAGGAATCTCCGTTCCTGGGCAAGGCCACCATGACCTACAGCATGGGTCTCCCCGAGGCCGAGAAGAACTACGGCGTCGATCTATCAACCTTCTGGGAGGATTAAGGTTTTGGTGGATCAGAGGGGATCATCAACCACTTAATCCGGATACCCATTTTAAAAAAGGCTTCCGCTTTCTTCGCGAAAGAAATGAAGTGAAATTTCACTTCATTGACCAGCACCGACAGAGCTATCCGGTACGCCTGCTCTGCCGAGTGATGAACGTCGGTAAGTCGGCGTTCTACGCGTGGAAAGCTCGTCCAGCGAAGGTGATCACT
>JBPEXY010000172.1:0-3546 GCA_052031065.1 Immundisolibacteraceae bacterium
CCCTGGAGCTCCGCAACCACAGGGCAGCGGCCAGGAATTACGCTGCCATCCGCTCGCATTCCTCTGCACATTTCCTGCAAGCTTCCGCGCATTCTTGACAGTGATCCATCTGATGTTTCCCGCATTCCTCCGCACAGGCCCGGCACACCTTCGCACACAGCGCACAAAACTCCCTGGCCAGTTCACTATCACGGCTCATTAATACGGCCGCCAGCGAACAAATATCTGCGCAGTCCCGATCAAGCTCAATGCAACGAGCCATCGCTTTCACGTCTTCCTCACGCAGACACGCGGAAGCGCAAATTTCGCATGCCTGAGCACATGTCCAACATGCCTGGATACAGGACTGATACATGGAGTTAGTCATTGCGTTCTCCGGAATCGTTGTTCCATCGTAAAACATAGTTGTTTGAGAGCTCCTTCAAGAGTCGCCCACATGAAATACGACCGACATGAACTGACCCCGTTCAGGCGATCTTCATTGCAATTCTGTAAGGAACATAACCCTTCGCTTTTATTTCAGAAGTATCTCGGTGCGTTTTGTAGTGACGGATGGCCCAACCCCGATCTCTTACATAAATGTCATTTTCAGGTCAGGCTCAAGTCAGGTTATTTTCCATATACTCTGTGTAAATACGGCAAGAACCATAGGAAGGTTACAGCGTGGTTTAGCTGCTTATGGATTAGCTATGAAGGAAGCGGAATACGAATTGCTACTCCCCCAGCGCCTGATTTTACAGCCTCGGGCTGAACTGACCGCCTATGGCAAAGACGATGCGGTTAACGGACTGGGTAGCGGTTTGTCCGATGTCGCCCTGGGACTGCGATTGCGCTACGAGTTTTCACGCCAGTTCGCCCCTTATGTCGGTATCGAGTGGAACGGCACCTTTGGCGCCACCGCCGATCAGGCGCGGGCCAACGGCGATGCCACCAAGGATACCCGGTACGTCGCCGGGATCCGGTTCTGGTTTTAATCAAACGACTTATGTTTTTAACACAACCTAGGAGTCACATTATGAAACGCCAATCACTCAGCTATTTCGTCGCCCTGCCGGCATTATTGCTTGCCCTGTCAGCCCAGGCCCACGATCCCAAGGAGCACATGAAGGAGGCGCAGGCGCCGGACTGTGCGGCCATGAAAGACATGGATCATTCCAAAATGGACATGAAAGATCCGGTCATGCAGGCCATGATGAAAAAATGCATGAAGGCCATGCACAAGGATGAAGAAGGATCGCATGAAGCTCATGGGGACAAAGGCCATACCGATCACGGTAACCATGACGAAAAATCCGATGAAAAAAAGCCGGCCAAACACCAGCACAAAAAATAACGGGTAGCCATTCCTGAGGAGATAACATGACGTCCTTTAAGTTTTTATCCTGCTTTAAATGCCTCGCCGTTGCGGCAGGCGTGGCGGCGGTGACCGGTGTGGGGTTCCTCTATTCGGGTCTCTATCCGATGGGAGCCGATGACCATCACAACGACTTGACTTATTGGGCGCTGGAAACCCTGCGCGAGCGATCCATCGCCCGCGCATCAAACGACATCGAGGTGCCGACCGACCTGAATTCGTCCGAGCGCTTGCTGGCAGGCGGCGCCGACTACAACGACATGTGCACCGGCTGCCATCTCAAACCGGGCAAGACCGAAAGTGATTTTACCCTGGGGCTGTATCCCGCGCCGCCCAATCTAACACTGACGGGTGATAGGCATGGGCATGAGCATGCCGGTGACACTGATAATGATGACGAGGCCATTAAGCGACAATTCTGGATTATTAAACATGGCATTAAGGCTTCCGGGATGCCGGCCTGGGGGCTGGGTCATGACGATCAGCGCATCTGGAACATGGTGGCGTTCCTGCAGCGCCTACCCGAGTTGTCGCCGCAGCAATACCAGATCCTGACCGCGCGCGGCGCGGATGACGCCGGGCACCATTAAGGCTGGCTTCAGGAGGATACCCATGTCGCATGCCAATCACAGACACCAAGCCCGTCAGCGCGGCGAGTTATTTCCTGCTGGTCGAACATCGTGAGCACCTGTTGGCGTTTTTGCCCTATGCAATCCTGCTTGCCTGTCCTTTCATGCACCTATTCATGCATCACGGCCATGGTCATCACGGCGTGCAGTCGCAGGAAAAGGAAAGATACAAGGCGCTTCGCCTGCACGACTGAAGTCTGCTCGTTACCTTGTCATCCATTACTTAATGTTCTATTCAATTGTCTTCGGAGGCAACTATGTATCGATTTAAATTAACGGGCTTGGTGTTGGGGCTGTTGACGCTGCCCTTGATCGCGGCCTGTAATGATGGGCCTAAAAACCCAAAAACATCTGACCCATCCGCTGGTGCAGTTGAAACGCTTACCGTCTACAAAAGCCCTACCTGTGGCTGCTGTAAAAAATGGATAGGTCACCTTGAAGACGAGGGCTTTGAGGCCAGTGTCGAACACCCGGCTAATCTGGACGCCATCAAGGATCGCTATCGAATCGCAAACAACCTGCGTTCCTGCCACACAGCGGTGTCGTCACAAGGCTATGCCTTTGAGGGGCATATCCCGGCCCGCTATATTCATCAGTTTCTGGCTAATCCGCCAGCCGACGGGATTGGGCTGACAGTGCCCGCCATGCCCGTTGGCAGTCCGGGTATGGAGGTGGGTGACAAGTTCATGCCATACCGGGTTCTGCTGATGAAAAAAGACGGCAGCACTGAAGTGTTTGCCAGTGTCGAGAGCGCGGCTCAACAGGTTCAGCCACTCCAACAACCGGAAGCGCAGCCATGAAAATATTCGTCACCATGCTTTTTATCCTGCCGCTCGGTATAGGCAGTGTCATAGCCTTTGCGCAATCCCTTCCCGAGACCCTGACGCTGGACGAGGCGATAACCCTCGCCATAGATACCGATCCCTGGCTCACCGGTAGCCAGTACACTCAGCAGGCTCTTACCGACGAAGCGACCGCCGCGGCGACCTTGCCGGATCCCCGCATGAGCCTGATGGCTGGCAATTTTCCCGTGGACACTTTCGACCTCAACCAGGAAGCCATGACCCAGTTGTCGGTGGGGATCAGTCAGATGTTTCCCCGGGGTGACAGTCTGGCGCTCGCCAAACGGCAGAAGCAACAGCTAGCCGAGCAGCACCCTCTGCTAAGGCTGGACCGCCGGGCCAAGGTAACCACCACGGTCACCCAGTTGTGGCTGGAGGCCTTCAAGGCCCAGGAGAGTATCCGGTTGATCGAGCAGGATCGCGCATTGTTCGAGCAGTTGGTGGATGCCGCCGAGGCCAGCTATTCCTCGGCGCTGGGCAGGGCGCGCCAGCAGGACGTGATCCGCGCGCAGTTGGAGCTGACGCGTCTGGAAGACAGGCTGACGATGCTCAGGCAGCAACAGCAAGCCGCACAAAAGCATCTGACCGAATGGATCGGTGCGCCTGCCACTGTCCCTTTGGCTCCGGTACTACCGACACAGTCTCTTTCCAGGCCACTGTCGGTACCGACCATTAAGCAGGCCAGCGAGCATACGCGCTACGAATGGATCCGCCATCATCC
>JBPEXY010000173.1:0-6317 GCA_052031065.1 Immundisolibacteraceae bacterium
GGCGGGAGAATATCTATCTTGATGATGTTGATCGAGAGGCGTGGCTGGAGGTGTTTGCGCAGGTTTGCGACCGTTTTAACTGGCGCTGTCACGCCTGGTGTTTGATGGACAACCACTACCACCTGGTGGTTGAGACTATTGAGGGCAACCTTTCCAGGGGGATGCGGCAGCTCAATGGCGTCTATACCCAGAAGAGCAACCGCCGCCACGGGCACAGTGGCCATCTTTTCCAGGGGCGCTACAAGGCTATTCTTATTGACCGGGATAGCTACCTGCTGGAGGTGAGTCGTTACGTGGTGCTTAACCCGGTTCGCGCCGGGATGGTCGGTGCCGCCGGCGACTACCGCTGGAGTAGTTATCGGGCCATGATCGGTAAAGCTGCGGTGCCTGCATGGCTGGATGTTGACTGGCTGCTGGCCAATTTTGGCCGGCGCAGAGCAACTGCCGTTAAGCGCTATATTGATTTTGTCGCCGCCGGGGTTGGAGTACCGAGTATCTGGCTGGGCCTGGCCCACCCTCATTATCTGGGGGACCAGGCGTTTATTGATCGGCTTGGCGAGCAGTACGCTGCTGAAAGCCGCACCGACCTGAAGGAAGTACCGAGAATGCAGCGGCGGCCACTGGCCCATCCACTGGATTATTATTCGACTCATTACCCCGACCCCAAGGCAGGGATGGTGGCGGCTTATGCATCCGGTGATTATTCAATGAAGCAAAATGCCGACTGGTTTGGGGTGCATTATTCGACGGTCAGTCGCGCGGTTAACCAATCGGTCCCGCTTTGATCGGTGATGGCAAGCGCTGGGGTTTCAACGGTAAACCGCATTTGGGCGTTTTGGCACTGTCTGCAGGGGTGAAGGATGCTCAGCGTTGCAGCCGGTTTTTTATGGCGTGCACGGCGCTGCCCAGCAGGGGTATCTGTTCGTAGAGCATGGCACCAAGGTCGTAGTAGTCGCGGTGATAGTCGATCTGGTCGCCGAAGCGCAGGTGGGTGGAGCCGTCTACACAGATCTCTTTGCCGCGTCGCAGTCGTGGGTGGGCGAAGTACATTTGCCAGATCACGAAGGCCTGGTCACTGTTTTGCTGTAGTTCGGAGATTTCGAACCGGCAACGGCTGACGTTGGTCATCATGCGGTCGAAATAGCGATGCAGCTGGTCAATGCCGTCGAGGCGTTCCACCGGGTCCTGGAAGATCACCGCAGGGCTGTAGACGCTGCTCAACTGAGTGAGATCGCCAGCCCCCAACTGCTGTTCGTAGAATTCTCTAAACCGGTTAACGGCGTCGCTCATCGCTTTAACTCCGCTGAATTAGCCAATGGTAATGGTTCATCTGTGCTGCTGACAGGGGCGCTGCCAGGGTTTAAGTGCAGGGTTCATTGGTTTAACGCTTTAAACATTGCCAGGGTTTCCAGTCTTGCCTGTTTGTGGTCGACGATTGGCAGCGGATAGGGGTTACCCGGGTCGTGCTGCTGTAGCCAGCGGGACGGCTGGTGCAGCTGGTTAAGGGGTACTGACTGCAGTTCTGGTAACCAGTGGCGGATGAAGTTGCCCTGCGGGTCAAATTTCTGGCCCTGGGTTGTCGGGTTGAAAATACGAAACCAGGGCGCTGCATCAGCGCCAGTGCTGGCACTCCATTGCCAGCCACCGTTGTTTGAGGCGAGATCGCCATCGATCAGTTTCGACATGAAGTATTCCTCGCCCTGCCGCCAGTCTATCTGCAGGTCCTTGGTCAGGAAACTGGCGCAGATCATCCGCAGTCGGTTGTGCATCCAGCCGCTCTGGTTGAGGCAGCGCATCGCCGCGTCGACTATCGGAAAACCAGTCTCGCCGCTGCACCAGCGTTGAAACGCGTTGTGGTCGTTGCGCCACGCCAGTCGTTCGGTTTCTGGTTTGAAGGCGCGATTTTTTGACAGCCGCGGATAGCCATGCAGCAGGTGGCGGTAAAACTCTCGCCAGATCAGTTCATTCAGCCAGGCGAAACCACTGTCACCGCGCCCGCCGGGCAGGTAACCCAATGTCTGTTCCAGCGCTGCAACGCACTGGCGGGCAGAGAGCACACCAATAGCCAGGTAGGGTGATAAACCGCTGGTGCCGTGCCGGGCCGGGAAATCGCGCTGCTCTGCGTAGTGATGCAATTGTTGATTGCAGAATGATTGCAGCCGCCGGAGCGCGGCCTCTTCGCCTGCGGGCCAGGCGCTGCTGTCGGTCAGCTGCAAATCGACCGCGCTGGTTGTGGGCCAGGTTAGTGTTGATGCTGCCGCTACGCGGCCCCGGGGCGCTGGTGGCGGGCTTAGTCGGTACCCCTGGTGTTGAAGCTGTTGCAGCCACGATTTGGCAAACGGTGTGTAAACCCGGTACATCTCACCCTGGCCGTTGGTGACGCTGCCGGGTGGCAGTATGCAATCGCTCTGGTGGATGCGCAGCGGTACCGACAGCAGATTCTGTACCGCATGGTCGCGCTGTTGTTCATTCACGCCGGGTTCCTGGTTACAGAAGATGGCGGTGATGTTCTCGCTTTCGACCTGCCGGGCCAGATGGCCGGCAATGTCCTCAAAACTGTCGACGGTGACCAGCTGCATTGAGATGCCCAGGTGCGCTAGCTGTGCGGCGAGTTCGAGCAGGTTGCGGCGGATAAAGTCGAGCTGTATCGGCGCTTGCCGGTGTTGCCGGGCCTGTTCGGGGCACAGGTAGTAGATCGCGCTGACGCGGGCGTCGTCACTGCCTGCGCTTGCGCAGGCCGCACTCAGTGCAGGGTTATCGTGGATGCGTAGATCGCTGCGAAACCAGACCAGGTGATGCATGTTGGTATTCCCTTCTAAGTGGCGCGGTGGTGATGGTGGCTACAGGGCATAGCGCAGGCACAGACTCTCAGGGTGTGGCTGCAGATAGAACTGCTGTTCGATGTAGGGGGTCGGGTGCACCTGCAGGTAATGGCGGATCAGCGTTAATGGTGCCAGCAGCGGTAGTCTGCCGCTGCGGTAATGGTCGATATTGCTGGCCAGTGCCTGGCGCTCCGGGGAGCTCAGCCGGTCTTTGATGTAGCCCTGCAGGTGTTGCAGCACATTGGTGTGGTTGCGTCGTGTGATCGGCGTTTTGAGTGTTGTCATCAGCTCGCGGATGTAGTCGCTGCTGATGGCCTGCAAGTCGCCGGAGAGATCGGCAAGCAGGCCGCCCAGTCGCCGGTAGACCACCGGGCTGTGGGCCATGAGCAGAAATTTGCAGCGGCTGTGAAAATCTATCAGGCCGGCTGCGCTGAGGCCGTCGTCGTTGAGTTTTAACCAGGCGTGATAGACGAACAGCCGGGTGACGAAATTCTCCCTCAACTGGGGATCGTTAAGGCGGCCATCTTCCTCGACCGGCAGCTCCGGGCGTTGTTGCATCAGCGTCTCTGCGAAGATGCCAACACCGGAGCGGGTTGCCATGCCCGAAGGGTGGTAAACACGCACCCGCTCCATGCCGCAGCTGGGGGATTTGGCAGCGACAATGTAGCCGGCGATGTTGCCCAGCTGTGCTGCCTGTTGTTTACCAAAGCCCCGCAGCGCTGCGGTCAGGTCGGCGCCATCGCGACTGCGGGCGATAATTTCACCCTCGCTATGCTGCAGGCGGATAGAGGGTCGCGGGGTCGACAGCCCAATGCCAACCTCCGGGCAGACAGGGATAAAGTCGACAAATTCGGCGAGGCGCTCCATGCAGAACGAGTTACGTTTGTGGCCGCCGTCGTGACGCACCGGCGCGCCCGTCAGGCAGGCGCTGATGGCTAAAGGAATTTTTTCTCGCTGCTGCGCTGGTTGCGATGGTCCAGATTGCGTGGTGTGCGTATCCATTGCAGACATACTCCGGGCTGTGGTGGAAGGCTGTTTTGAAACGGCCGGCAATCTCACCAGCCGCCCGTCAGACGAGGGTTGCTTTACAACATGGATACGCAGCAAAAAACAATTTTGATCACCGGTGCCTCAGGGCTGATTGGTGGTGCATTAACACGCTATTTTGCAGCTGCGGGCCACAGTGTCGTTGCGCTACCGCGACTGCCTGCGGGGCAATGCGGTAACAGTGGAACAGCCGGTTGGTCGCCCGCAGAAGGTCAGTTTTATCTGCCCGCTGACGTGCAGCCGGATGTGGTGATTCACCTTGCGGGTGAGAACGCGGGTGACGGTCGCTGGACCAAGCGCAAAAAGGCAAACATTCTGCTTAGCCGGGTGCATGGCGCAGAAACCCTGGTTGACGGAATCGGCCATTGGCCACGCCCGCCGGAACTGGTGTTGATGGCCTCTGCCGTTGGATTCTACGGTGACACTGGTATGCAGGTGGTGGATGAAAGCAGCGCCGCTGGAGAAGGTTTTCTCGCCTCCATCTCTACCCAGGTGGAGCCGTTGGCCGTACCCCTGGACACTGCCGACACGCGGGTCGTGCAGATGCGTTTGGGAGTAGTCATGGCTGCAGAAGGAGGCGCGTTGCCGCGCATGGTGCTGCCTTATCGGCTGGGAATCGGCGGTGTTATTGGCAATGGCCGGCAGTGGCTCAGTTGGGTCAGTCTGTCTGAGCTGTGCCGGATGGTTGCATTTGTCATCGACACGCCAGCACTGCGCGGGGTGGTCAACATGGTTTCGCCGAAGCCGGTGCAAAATCGGGAACTTGCCCGGGTGCTGGCGACGCTCTGTGGCACCAAAGCCTGGTTGCCGATGCCGGCGGCTGCGGTGCGTTTACTGTTTGGCGAAATGGGCGAGGAGATGTTGTTATCAAGTTCCCGGGTGGTGCCCAGGCGTCTTCGCGAGCACGGTTTTGAATTCTCCCCGGAGCCACTGGAAGCCCAGCTTGGTCAGTTACTGTAGGCACTTGCTGATTAATGATTGATGGTTGCTTATTTCGAGTTCATAAGCGCTAGATTGATTTGGTCGCTGCTGGCGTTGGGCTAGCGAGTATCGGGCAGGGCCTGCCGCACCTTCGTTACCTGAGGGGCCGGGCTTTCATTGGTCGGCTTGGCGAACCGTACGCTGCTGCAAACCGTACCGACCTAAAGGAACTGCCGAGAATGCAGCGGCGACTAATGGCTCTCGCACTAAACTGTTCTTCGACTCGTTACCCCAGCCCTAACCCCAACCCCATAGCAGAGCTGGTGGCGGTTTATGCATCCCGGTGATTATTTAATGCAGCAGATTGCCGACTGCTTTGGGATGCATTATTCGACGGTCATTCGTGCAGTTAACATGTCAGTTTTGTCTGATGCGATTGCTAGACCTGATCGCCCCCATTTGTTGTTCATTTGTTTGTTGTGCTGAGGGTGGCAGGAAGGTTGATTTACGCATAGCGACTAGAGGGAGGAGTGATGCAGGAATTCGACGGCAAAGTAGTGTTGGTGACGGGGTTTGGCTCTGGCATTGGTCGCGCTGTTGCGGTGGCCTTTGCTGCACAGGGGGCCAGGGTGGTCGGTCTGTCGCGGCGAACGGGTCCGGGTGAGGAAGTGGCGGCACAAATTAAGGCGCTTGGCGGCGAGGCACTGTTTATGGCCACTGATGTTGGCGATGCGGAGGCGGTGCAGCTGGCTGTTGGCCAGGCAATTACACAATTCGGCGGGATTGATGTGGCGGTGAACAGCGCTGGAATACGCCTGACCGGTACCGCAACCAGCCTGTCGGTGGCCGATTGGGATGCCGTGATCCGCACCAATTTAACCGGCAGTTTTCTGGTTAGCCGGGCGGTTATTGCGACCATGGGTGATGCGGGCGGCACGATTATTAATATCTCTGCCAATTCCGGTTTTCGTGGTACCGCCGGGCGGGTTGCGTACAGTGTGTCGAAAGGGGCGATTCACAATCTGACTGAAGCGATGGCCCTCGACCATGCGGCTGATGGCATCCGCGTGAACTGTATTGCCCCTGGTCCTACCGCTACAGCGATGCTGGATGGCCTGCCCAGGGAGATGCTGGCCAGGCTGGATACCACGATTCCACTTGGGAAAATCGGTGAAGCTGAGCAGGTTGCCAGCGCCGCGCTGTTTCTGGCCTCTGATGCCGCTGCGCACATTACCGGCGCAATTCTGCCGGTTAATGGCGGTGCGCATCTGTAACCCGCGATGCGCTAGCGCCTGACGATTGGGGGTAATTAGCTTTAGAGCAACGCTGCCATCCGCCCGCAACTATTTGTTGAGCTGCAACTGCCCCAGAAAGTCCATTTTGCCCAGCGGCACGCCTTTCATGCGCAGGATGTCGTAGGTGGTGGTGGCGTGAAAGTAGAAGTTGGGCATGGCAAAGCTGGTGACGTAGCCTTCGGTGGTAAACGGCAGCTTCATGTCACCTGCGGCGAATATAACCTCGCCGCCG
>JBPEXY010000174.1:0-3074 GCA_052031065.1 Immundisolibacteraceae bacterium
TGGCGGTAGACCTTCGAGGTCGCCATAGAGGGGTGACAGGCGCGGGTCGGTGAGGTCGTGACCCTGGGCATAATTGTTAGCCATATCGGCCAGTGCGGCCGGGGTGAGCATCGGGTCGGCGGCGGCGTGGTCGGTCATGGTTTTTCCGCTGGCGGCGAGGTCGGTCCAGGGTGACAGGCAGATGGCCGAGCCGGGCAGGGGGTCACCCGCCTGCTTCAGCGCTAACAGGGTTGCCAGGGTCAGGCCGCCGCCCGCAGAGTCGCCTGCAATAGTAATGGCACCAGGCGGAACGCCCTGTTCGAGTAGCGCCCGGTAGCAGGCGGTGGCATCTTCCAGTGCTGCCGGAAATGGATTCTCCGGCGCCAGTCGATAATCGGCAGCAAATACCGCCGCACCAGATGCAACCGCAAGCCGGCCGGTGAGGTCCCGATAGGCTTCAGCACAGCCAAGTACATAACCACCGCCATGAAAGTAGAGGATGGTGCGTTGTCCCTGATAATGTTCGTGCCGCGCCCATTCGCCATTAACACCACCGATAGCTTCAGGGGTATAGCTGATGCCAGGCTGCTGTTTAAACGCCTTGCGCATCATCTTGAGGAAATCGTCGCGCTGCTGCTGCAGCGGAACCGACCCTGGCTTCTGCCGTTTGAACGTGAAGCGTAATAGTGTGGTGATTAGGTAGCTGCGTAGACTCCTCATGACTCCCCCTGGTGGTGTGAAATGCAGCGGCTGAAACTCCGGACCGGTCGTCCGTGCTTGTCCGGTCGGGTGGAGATAGTAGGAAGCAAGCTTGTCGAAATGCAAGTTGAAAAACTGTGAGGGCGGGATTTGTCCGCGAACCTGTCCAGGATTCTGTCCCGCGAATCTATCTGGGAATCTATCTGGGATGCAGGCAGGAGAACAAATTGGCGGCACGCAAAGACTTTTGCTGATCAATGCCGCTACACTTCTGTGCCGACTCTGTCGACAGTCGGCCACGGGTTCACCGTCGGACGCGTCAATCGGAGAGGGGCGCAGTTTTGGTTCTACAGTTCAATAACGGAGAAGAGCGTTGAGTTACGAAATTATCGAAAAGAAGATTCCTGCGGGTCCATTGGCCAGCCACACGCTACTGTGTGGTGACCCGAGCAAACCGGCGGCTGTTCTCCTGCACGGTGCCGGACCCGGTGCCAGCGCGGCGTCGAACTGGACCCGCTGTATGCCTGATCTGGCAGAAGACTATTACGTTATTGCTCCAGACCTGATCGGTTTCGGTGATTCAGAAATTCCGGAAAAATTACCGAATCACATCAGCGGCTGGATCGGCATGCGCGTAACCCAGATCATCGGCCTGCTTGACGAACTGGGGGTTCAGAAAACCCACATGCTCGGTAACTCGATGGGTGGTGCGCTGGCATTCCACCTGACCATGGAAGAACCCGACCGTTTTGATCAGGTAGCAATTATGGGAGCGATTGGTGCGCCGATGACCTGGACCACAGAGATGCGCCGCCTGCTCAACTTTTACAATGATCCGCGGATCAATCGTTATCGCGAAATGATGCACAGTTTTGTCTATGACCCGAGCCTTGTTCCGGAGCTCGAAGAGATTGTGCAAACCCGTTTTGGCCGCGCCACCGACCCGAAAGTGGAGGCGGTGCAGCAGGTCATGATCCGCACCATGAAAGAGGGCATGGATGATCTGGTCGTGCCGCCGTCTGCGCTGGGACGGATGCCCCACAACTTCGCTATTTTTCATGGCCGTCAGGATCGCATTGTGCCGCTGGAGACCAGCCTCTATTTCCTGGAGCATTTGAAAAATGCCGAGCTGCACGTTCTCGACCGTTGTGGTCACTGGGCGCAAACCCAGCGCTGGGACGCAATGTTGCCCGGCCTGCGCAGCCATTTCGGTTAAGGTCAGCCACCTGGAATGCTTGACCAACAGACCATAGAAACTGCGGCAGCGGCGCTGCATAAAGCCGAGCAGGATTGTCAGCCAATGGGCCAGCTTGGGCTGGCCCATCCGCAGATGACGATTGAGGATGGCTATGCGATTCAGCAGCACTGGACCGCCATCAAGCTTGCTGAGGGGCGCAGAATCGTCGGTCGCAAGATTGGCCTCACCTCGAGAGCAATGCAGCAGATGTTCGGCCTTACCGAGCCAGATTACGGCACCCTGTTTGATGACATGGTGTTTGCCGAGGGCAGCGATATACCGGTAGACCGTTTTATCGTGCCGATGGTTGAGGTGGAATTGGCGTTTTATCTGGGTAAGCCGCTGCAGGGCGAAAATGTAACCCTGACTGAGGTGCTGGATGCAACCGAGTTTGTCTCGCCAGCTGTCGAGCTGATTGATGCCCGCACCCACCGGATTGACCCGGAAACCGGCAAGGGACGGCAGGTCACCGACACCATTGCCGATAACGCTGCCTGTGCCGGCATTATTACCGGTGGCCGGCCGGTGCGACCGATGGATGTGGATCTGCGCTGGGTGGGGGCGATGCTGTCACGTAATGGCGTGGTTGAGGAGACCGGGCTCGCCGCCGGTGTGTTGAACCACCCGGCCAACGGTATTGTCTGGCTGGCACGCCGCTTTGCTGCACACGGCATTGCACTGGAGCCCGGGCAGGTGATTCTCTGCGGCTCTTTTACCCGGCCGATTGCGGTGAACAAAGGTGACACCTTTCATCTCGATTATGGTGACCTCGGTAGTATGGGGTTTCGATTTGTCTAACCGGAGCGGCTGAGATGGCGCTGGCCCATCCACAAAATCTTTTCAAAAAAGCGCTGCGAGCGCGGCAGCCCGTGTACGGCGCTTTTCTGGCCCTGGCGGATGCCTGCTCGGCGGAGGTGATGGCCAGCACCGATCTCGACTGGTTGCTGGTGGATGCAGAGCATGGACCCAATGACCTGCGTTCGGTGCTGTCGCAGCTGCAGGCAATTGCCGGATACACCACAGCGCCGGTGGTGCGTACCGCAGATCACAGCGAGAGCATGATCAAACGGTTGCTGGATATCGGTGCGCAATCGCTGCTGGTGCCGATGGTTGAAAGTGCTGATCAGGCAGAAGCCCTGGTGGCTGCAATTCGTTACCC
>JBPEXY010000175.1:0-2538 GCA_052031065.1 Immundisolibacteraceae bacterium
GTTGGCAACAACACTCCCTGATCACGCAGCCTGGCAAGTTTGTAGCGCAGGGTCCGCTCGCTGATACCCAGGTGTGATGCTGCGGCTTTACGGGTCTTGAAAGTCCGCAGCGCCTCGAGAAGCTGTTGCTGCTCCTGTTGACGCAGGGAGCTTCGCAACCGCTCGCTGTTGTCACCCGAATCTGACGAGGACCGTTGATGAGCCACTGGCACGGAATGGTGTTGATACGGCGCAGAATCACCCAGGCTGCCCATGTCCGGATCAAACTGCAGATGTTCAGGAGCAATTGGCCTCTGGTTGGCCAGAATCAGCCCGCGCTGAATCAGGTTTTCCAGCTCGCGGACATTACCTGGCCAGTTGTGTTGAAGCAGCTTGTCCGCCGCCGCCGGAGTCAGGCGGTCAACTGATTCACCATATTTTTGCAACAGCGCTGCGGCGATCGGCACGATGTCATCGCGCCGCTCCATCAGGGGTGCCAGACGAATTGGAAAAACACTCAAGCGGAAATAGAGATCCTCACGAAACTCACCCTGCTGCACCGCCCTCGGTAGGTCCCGATTAGAGGTGGCGATAATACGCAGATCAAGCTTGATCACCGTACGGCTGCCCAGTCGCTCAACCTCGCGCTCCTGCAATACCCGTAACAGTTTGGCCTGCAGTTCCAGGCTCATTTCGGAAATTTCGTCCAGCAGCAGGGTGCCTCCCTGCGCCTGTTCAAACTTGCCCGGCGTCGACTGTTGGGCATTGGTGAAGGCACCCTTTTCAAAACCAAACAGCGTCGCTTCGAGCATACTTGCAGGAATCGCTGCGCAGTTAATCGCCACAAAAGGGGCGTCGGCGCGGTTGGATGAGCGGTGGATATAGCGAGCCATCACCTCTTTGCCAGCACCACTGGGGCCAGTCACCAGCACCGTGGCATCGGTCTGCGCCGCACGACCTGCCAGTTCTATCAGGTCCTTACTGCTTTGAGCGACTGCAACCATACCGCCATGTTCGCCATCCGTTACCCGTGGCAGCGGAATGTGGCTCTCCACCGCTTTAATCAACTCGGCGGTAGTGACCGGCTTGGTGAGGTAGTCCACCGCACCGATACGCATCGCTTCAACTGCATGGCGCACATCTGCGTAGCCACTGATCATCAACACTGGAATGGCACGAATACGCGACTGTGCATGGTCCCGGGTCTGCTCCAGAAACTCGTGACCCGACATCGGCGTCATACATTCATCGCAAAGAACCAGTGCCACCTCGTGCTGCTCTATCGCCTGCAGCCCCTCAGAGCCATCCGCTGCGGTAATGACCCGATACCCGACCGACTCCAGCGAAAACCGGTAAAGGTCTCGCTGAGTCGCGTCATCTTCGATCACCAGCAACGCTTGTTCAGTTTTGACACCCATAGCGCTCTCTGCATTCAGAATCGATTCAATAGCGTTCATGCCAGAGGGGTTAGCAAAGAGCGTGCCCGATCTGTTATTACCGTTTTTCGTCGCGGGTATCAATTAAATTTATAGATGACTTTCAGTGACTTGCAACGCTGCCAAGAAGCGGGCGGATTACCGGTAATGGCCCGCGGCGACAAGTTTCCGTCTCCGTTGCGGAGCGGCAATAGCAGCCGGCGACAAATTGCCGTCACTCATTGCCACCACTCAACGACGGTTGCTGGGACGAAGTTCCATAACGCCTGCTTAAGGCGTGTAGAGAAAGCCTACGGACAGGAAAAAGGTCAACGGCAATAAATCAGCTAAAGCGATATGAACTGCGTTCGATAACGGCATGTAACTGGTAGCGGCTGGGGACAAGGACCTCCACTGTGCCGGTCGGATTGAGTTTCACCTGCCCCAATAACAACCGAATAACGATTAAAAAATAGAGCCGGCAAACATGGCAAATGTCATCAACACCAATGTGCTGTCACTGAACGCGCAGCGCAACCTGGACACCAGTCAGAACTCACTGGCCACCTCCATCCAGCGGCTCTCCTCGGGTCTGCGCATCAACAGCGCACGCGACGACGCTGCCGGTCTGGCCATCAGTGACCGCATGACTTCTCAAATCCGCGGCTTTAACCAGGCGTCCCGAAACGCTGCCGATGCCATCTCCCTCTCGCAGGTCGGCGAAGGCGCACTGCAGCAGGTCACCAATAACCTGCAGCGTATGCGTGAACTGGCCATCCAGTCCTCCAACGCCACCAACACCGCCGAGGACCGTATCTCCCTCGACGCCGAATTCCAGCAGCTGATGGCGGCCAACGACGAACTGGCCAAGAACACCTCTTTTAACGGTCGTAACGTCCTTGATGGCACCCTCGGTAACGCCACCTTCCAGGTCGGCGCCAATGTCGGTGAAACCATCGCTGTCGATGTCAGCTCCAGCATGCGCAACACCGACATCGGCCAGGTGGCGACCAGTAAACTGGACCTGATCGGTACCGGACCGGTGGCAGCAGATGATTTCTCGATCCTCGCACCACTGATTGATGCCCACAAACTCTCCAGCGATGACCTGCAAATCAATGGCATTGCCATTGGTGCCGCAACC
>JBPEXY010000176.1:0-5613 GCA_052031065.1 Immundisolibacteraceae bacterium
GCACGCCTTTCACGAGCACCGCGTTGTGGTACCGATGACGGTACTGGAAGAGCTGGACAATATTAAAGACAAACGTGACCGGGATGTCAGCCGCGAAGCGCGCATTGCCATCAACACTATCGACGGTTACCTTGGCGACGCTACTCCGCAGCAGATCAGCGCAGGGGTAGCGCTTCCGAGGGTCAATGGCGTTGACCCCGGTTCGCTGGCGGTGTTTCCTGACCAGTTGATTGCCGACGAAGATGACGACATCCCGTTCCTGAGCAGCGGCCCACACCAGGCGAACGACAATCGCATCATCAACGTGGCATTGAAGCTTCAGTCGCAAAATCCGGACGCGCGGGTCTGTCTGGTGACCAAAGACATCAATATGCGTCTGAAGGCCAAAGGCTCCGGCCTGGAGCATGTCGAAGATTACCGCAAAGAGAAGGTAATCGATGATCTCGACATGATGGCCACCGGTCACAAACACTTTAGCGGCAGCTTCTGGGACCGGACGACGCATGTAACCCGACTGCAAGGGAGTGACCAGGCGGGTTATCGGGTCGATGGTCTGGATTGCAGTGACCTCTACCCGTTGATGTTTCTTACCGATGACGAGGATTTTATCGGCCAGGTGGTCTGCATCGAACAGGATCGGGTCGATATTATCCAGCTCTCTCGCGACAAACTGATGAACCAGCGCCACTGGGGCATCAGGCCGCGCAACCTGGAACAGGCAATGGCGATGCAGCTGCTGGACCATCCCGATAGCGACATGACGGTTCTCACTGGCCCGGCCGGTTCCGGTAAAACCCTGCTCGCGCTGGCCTGGGGGCTGGATGCGATCATGGAACGCAAAGCCTTCAACAAACTCATCGTTGCCCGCTCGACCCCGCCGATCGCAGAAGATATCGGCTTTCTACCGGGTACCGAAGAGGAGAAAATGGCACCATGGCTAGCCGCTTTCGAGGACAACCTGGAGATTCTCCATAGCGGCGATGCTTCCTGCCAGGGCAGTATCGATTACGTCAAGGAACGGGCCAACATCCAGTTCAAATCGCTCAACTTCATGCGCGGCCGCAGCTTTAACAATGCCTACATCATCATCGATGAAGCGCAGGGCCTTACCCCGTTTCAGCTACGTTCGATTATTACCCGGGTGGGGCAGAACTCCAGAATCGTCATTCTCGGCAATCTGGCGCAGATTGATCACCGCTACATCACCCCGCTCACTTCCGGGCTCACCTACGTCGCGGAGAAAACCCGGCCGTTCAACCATTGTGGGCTGATGCATGTGAACGGCATTGAGCGCAGCCGCCTGGCGGCTTTTGCTGAAGAGAATTTATAGTCTGACGGCAATCTATTCAAACTGACCTGGGTCGCCAACAAAGGCCGCAATATCCCTGAGCAGCAAGGCCGCCGGCGCGCCATCAGTTACCCGATGGTCAAAAGTAAGGCTCAACACACAGTTGTGCTGCCAGCCGAGCTGGTCACCGTCACGCACCGGACGTTCGCGAACCCTGCCAATACCCAGTATCGCCACCTGGGGTGGGTTGATGATGGGTGTAAAAGCATCGACCCCGTAAGCACCGAGATTACTGATCGTAAAACTACCACCAGCAAATGCCTCAGGCGGCAACTGCCCCTCACGAGCCTGACTGGTCAACGATGCTGATTGTGTTGCAAGTTCATTCAGACTCAGGGTATCCGCTGCGCGGATTACCGGCACCACCAGACCATCATTCAGGGCCACGGCAAAGCCGAGATTGACCTGCGCTATTTGAGTCACCCGCTCCGTACCGCCATCTGAAGAAATCCAGGCGTTGAGCCGTGGGTGGTTCGGCAACACTCGCGATAGCGCATAGGCGATCAGGTCGCTATACCCGACCGAAAGTGTTTTTCTGCGCTCTACCAAAACCGACACGTCCACTTCACTGGTCAGCGTCAACTGAGCCGACTGCTGCAGGCTGCGGGTCATGTTGCTCGCAATGGTGGCACGCAGCCCGGTGAGGGGATAACTTTCGCCTGACTGTTGCGCCCTGGAGACCAGCACCTGGACATCGTCGGCGACAATGCGGCCGTTGGGACCACTGCCCGTTAAGCGACTAAGGTTGATGCCCTGCTGTTTGGCGAGACGCCGCGCCTGCGGAGTGACCTGCACCCTGACTGGAGCAACGCTTCCTGCGGCACCCGAACGACTGGATAACGACTCAGCTGAAACCGCCGGGAGCTCTGAAGAGTGTTGATATTGATCGGCACCCGGGGCTTCACCCTGTTCACCAATCAGGCACAGGGGCGTGCGGACCGGCACCTCCTGCTCTTCCTCGACCAGTAGTTGCAGCAAAACCCCGTCGCGGTCCGCATGCAGTTCTGAAACAACCTTCGAGGATTCAACCTCAGCGATAATTTCGCCTTCATTCACCAGGTCACCCGGCTGCTTGAGCCACTTGAGGATCTTGCCCTCATGCATACCCATCGACCATTGCGGTAACAGTAATTCATGAGCCATCGGCGCTACTCCGTCACCAACTTACGGGCGGCAACCACAATCTGTTCCACCTGCGGATAGAACCCCTGTTCGAGCGCGGGTGAAAACGGTATCTGCATGTCCGGAGCAGTCAGACGCATGATGGGTGCCTGCAGATCCCAAAAACCCAGTTCGGCAACCCGAGCGACGATTTCACTGGCAGCGCCACAGGTGCGGTGGCCCTGATCGACCACCAGCAGCCGCCCGGTTTTGGCAATCGATTGCAGTATGGTCTCGGTATCCAGAGGTACCAGCGTACGCGGGTCGATCACCTCCGCACTGATGCCCTCCTGCGCCAGGCTGTCGGCAGCACGTATTGCTTCACCAACCCGCGCAGCAATCGCAACAATGGTGACATCACTGCCCTCGCGACAGCGGTTGGCCTGACCGAACGGCAGGATATAGTCCACTTGCGGAACATCGCCACGCGCGCCCCAGAGGTTGCCATCTTCAAACACCAATACCGGGTCGTCATCGCGGATCGCCGTTTTCAACAGCCCTTTGGCGTCATAGGGTGAACTCGGCACCACCACTTTTAACCCCGGTACATTCATGAACATGGAATAGTTGCGGTCGGAATGTTGTGCCGCGATACCGCCGTTGTAGAACATGGCGGCCCGGAACACCGCTGGAATGTGGGTCTGACCGCCATACATGTAACTCGACTTGGCCGCCATACTCACCAGCTGGTCGGTTGCCAGGTACATGAAAGAGGCGATGGTGTAATCAACGATCGGTCGCATACCGACCATTGCCGCACCAATCGCCACACCGGTAAACCCGCTTTCACAGATTGGCGTATCCAGCACCCGTTGGGCACCAAAGCGCTCCAGCAATCCGCCGCTGGAGCCATAAACATTGCCGGAGACATCCTCGCCCATCAGAAAGACACGCTCATCCCGCTCCATCTCTTCCATCTGTGCTTCCGCCACTGCCTGCAGAAAGGTCAACTCTCTCATGCTTGCGCCTCCTGGCTCAGCGGCGATCTAAACAGATGCTGATAGGCCTCTTCAGCTTCCGGCAGCGGGCTCTCTTCGGCAAATTTGAGCGCAGTATCAATTTCTTCTGCGGCGAGGTTTTCAATACGGTCAAGTTCGTCTCCATCAACGCCCTGCTCAGCCAGCAGACGTCGGCCGATCCCTAGCGGATCGCGCTGTTGCCAACTTGCCAGTTCTTCTTCTGGCCGATAGGTCATATGATCGTAGAGCGGCCCCTCGGAATGGTGGTGGTAGCGGTAGGTTTTGGCCTCGATCAGGGTTGGACCGCCGCCCTGCCGTGCCCGTGACACCGCGTCGAAAACAACCTTGTAGACCTCAACGCAATGTTGGCCATCAACCACCCGGGCTGGCATTCCATATCCGGCGGCGCGGGGGGCAATATCCTCCAGCGGCGCCACACGGTTCAGCGGTGTAGTAACGCCATAGCCATTGTTTTCGCAGAGAAAAATGACCGGCAAGTTCCACAACGCCGCCATGTTCATGGCTTCGTGAAAATAGCCCTGATTGGAAGCGCCATCACCAAAAAAGCAGAGGGTGACCCGGCTGTTGCCCTGCATCTGGCTACCCAAAGCCGCTCCAACAGCGACCGGCAGCCCGCTACCGACGATGCTACTCTCACCCAGACTGCCGACCGAGAAATCGGCCAGATGCATCGACCCGCCCTTACCCCGGTTTACGCCGGTCACCTTGCCAAGAATTTCCGCCATCAGTGCCTTTACATCGGCGCCCTTGCCGATCGGATGACCATGGGAACGATGATTGCCGACCATATAGTCTTCCCTGCCAAGCGCCATACAGGCGCCGACCACCTCGCCCTCCTGACCGATGGATAGATGCGCGGAGCCGGGGATTCGACCTGCGTTAAAAAGTTTTTTAACCGCCTCGTCAAAGTGCCGTATTAGCATCATGCGGCGATACATCTCTATCAGTAGCGACTGCTCCAAGTCCCGACCCCCCGTCGATTAATGTTTTGCCGGCTATAGTAAATCGCCCGGGACTATTACGAAATCGAAATGCCAATCGGCCCTGTTGGCCACGGGCAAACGCAGCCCTGGATCACTGTGGCCAGTAACTCATCATCGTAGAGAAGGAAGTGACAAACCTGACTTGGAAATGGGGAAAGCGGGAGGTCGAAGAAGCTCGACACGCAAAGGGTTTTAGCCAGGGC
Source organism: Immundisolibacteraceae bacterium (assembly GCA_052031065.1). GTDB lineage: Bacteria > Pseudomonadota > Gammaproteobacteria > Immundisolibacterales > Immundisolibacteraceae > JBPEXY01. The sequence continues at coordinate 4,676 of JBPEXY010000176.1, forward strand.
AGAAGGTGCCGATCCGATTGCCAGGAACCGGCTCCAGGAGTAATTCCGTAACGCCAGGCAGAAACCTGTCTTGTGACGGCGCTACTCCTGAATAGACCTCAGATAATCGACTACTGCCAGATTTCTACTGCGGGCAACATTCTCGTTTCCCGATTGATCACGGAACACTGAGCTCCGGACAGACATCTCCACGGGACCGTGGGCACGAATAGCGTCCTTGGCCCCCGGATAGGATCGGCCATCAACGATTTGACGAACTTCCACATAAGGTAAGTTTCCGCCATTAAGTTTGGCCAACCGGGTCAGATCGGCGGGCGATTCATTGAGTACCGCGGCGACCAAACCGTTAACTTTGCCGCCAAAGCCGTGGCAAGCAGAACACTACCGACATATTCATCCTTGGCGGCGACCCACTACTCCTGCGCTGAAAAAAGAGTCGATATACCAATCAGCACCGAAGATATAGTTACCGTTCTAAACAAACTAAAACAGGCGTTACCAAGATTCCGGTTCATCACAATCCTCATGCTCGCTAATTGCGGGATGGCATGAATACTATTCCTTGCACTGGCATCACAACCCGCTCGAGATCGGCTAGTTATCATTAACGACCTGGATGATATTGGGAATAAACAGGTAACAAACATTTCAGAGCCAAAACTGCAACCATACTCCTTTACTGACAGGTTCAATCGGTGAAACCGCGCCCGTGCTCCTGCGCTTGTGAGTCTGAACAACAGCTAGCCGAAACTAACCACAGCGGGGACGCATGCCTCAAGTTCGGTCAGTTTTTCCATCACTGTCCAGCTAGCCTGCTCCATCACCTGCAACCGACTGAGCATTTCGTCCACGTCATCCGCCTGTTTGGCCCGAATCGCCGCGAGGCCATTCTCATGCACCTGCTTGTGGGGCTCTTCAAGGGCCTTGAACGCCGGGGA
>JBPEXY010000177.1:0-21974 GCA_052031065.1 Immundisolibacteraceae bacterium
AGGCGTCCCTCGCCGGCGGGCTCGATCTGTTCCACGATCAACTGGAATTCGCTTCTACCCTCATATAGCGTTACCCGTGCTCGTATCAGCACGGCATTGCCATTTTCGGGATTAAGCTCAATCTGCCTGCGCCTGGCTTTAAACAGCGCGCAACGCACCTGGGATTTTTCATCCTTCAGGGTGAAATAGAGGTGGCCTGATGAGGGGCTGGAGAGGTTGGAAATCTCCCCTTCAATCCAGATTAACGAAAATTTCTGCTCAATGGCTGCTCGCGCCTCGAAGGCCAGCCTGGAAACGGTATAAATATCGCGACGGGAGTTCATTTTGCTCTTTGTTGTTTTCGGTTTCTGGCACTCAGGTGTTTTGCCAGTCGGGTAGAGTTTACCGGTTGTCAGCCGGCAGGACTCAGTTCTTCGACAGGTTACTGATTGCCGGCAAAGGCTCTGAAAAACTATAATCTGCTGTCCGAAAATTACCCGCTACCGTTAGTCTCTTTCGGCTATCAGCATCGACCAGTCGTCGATTAAGTGCCGTGGAGGTGTCGGACAGCCTCTGTACCATTTCTTCCTGCACTGTTTCGCCCTGGTGCCGGAAATTTCTTTGAGGGTAGCAAATGCGCATCGTGTACGAAGCCCTGACCTTTGATGATGTTCTGTTAATTCCGGCGAGGTCCTCGGTCCTGCCAAAAGAGGTTGATCTCTCTACCCGTCTGTCGCGGCGCATAGAACTCAACATCCCCATTGTTTCGGCAGCGATGGATACGGTAACCGAATCGCGTCTGGCGATAGCACTGGCACTCGAAGGAGGGCTTGGGGTCATCCACAAGAATATGTCGATCACCGCTCAGGCGGCGGAAGTTTCACGGGTAAAGAAATTTGAAAGTGGCGTCATCCGCGATCCAATTACAGTCGAACCCTCCACCACAATTGGCAACGTGGTTGAACTGACCCATCAACACAATATTTCTGGTGTCCCAGTAGTCCTGAACGGCGTGTTGGAGGGTATCGTCACTTCCCGCGACCTACGTTTTGTCACCGATATGGCGCCGCCGGTAGCGGAGATCATGACCCCCAAAGAGCGGCTGGTCACGGTCAGGGAAGATGCCAGCCGCGAGGAAGTGGTCAAACTGCTGCACCAGCATCGAATCGAAAAACTACTGGTGGTTGGTGACTCTGGCAGCCTCACCGGCATGATCACCGTAAAGGACATTGAAAAAGACCGGGAGTACCCTAACGCCTGTAAGGATGGTGCGGGACGGCTGCGCGTTGCCGCCGCCGTGGGTATCGGTGAAGCGACGAACGAAAGAGTAGAAGCGCTGGTGGACGCCGGGGTTGATGCTGTGGTGGTCGACACCGCTCATGGGCACTCCGAAAGAGTGCTGCAGCAGGTCAGCTGGGTGAAGAAACACTTTCCCGATACCGATGTGATTGGCGGCAATATTGCCACGGGTGATGCCGCTAAAGCGTTGGTCGATGCCGGTGCTGATGGAGTCAAAGTAGGCATTGGGCCAGGTTCGATCTGCACCACGCGGATGGTCGCCGGAGTGGGTGTGCCACAAATCAGCGCTATAGACTCGGTAGCGACTGCGCTCGCGGGCACCGATGTGCCAGTGATCGCTGATGGTGGAATTCGCTATTCAGGTGATATCGCCAAGGCGCTGGTCGCTGGTGCCTGGTCGGTAATGATTGGCAACATGTTTGCGGGCACCGAAGAATCCCCCGGAGAGATTGAGCTCTACCAGGGTCGCTCCTACAAATCCTATCGGGGTATGGGTTCACTCGGCGCCATGGGCGCCACTGAAGGTTCGAGTGATCGTTATTTCCAGGAGGGCAGCGGTGCCGAAAAGCTGGTGCCGGAAGGCATCGAGGGCAGGGTAGCCTACAAGGGAAGCGTGGTACCGATTGCCTATCAGCTCACCGGTGGCATTCGCTCCAGCATGGGGTACACCGGTTGTGCCAATTTGACGGAGTTTCGCACCCGGCCTGAGTTCGTGCGCACTACCGCATCCGGCATGAGTGAGAGCCATGTGCACGACGTGTTTATTACCAAAGAGGCGCCAAACTACCCCAGTTACTAGTCCGCTCAGGTTAAGGGATTAATCAGCCGGCTGTCCGCTGTTCAATTTCGGTAAAGCGCTTCGCGGTTGCGGATAGTACATTTCAAAGCCGGGCGGGAGAACATAAACCGACAACGCTACCCGACCACTCAGTAGAAACCCGGTACAGCAGTCACTGCACCGGCTATTTCCATCATTCGGAATTGCCCTATATGGCAGACATTCATGCCCAGAAAATACTGATTCTCGACTTCGGTTCCCAGTACACCCAGCTCATTGCGCGCCGGGTGCGGGAGGCGGGAGTCTACTGTGAAATCTACAGCTGCGAAGTGGACGATGCACAGGTGCGGGCGTTTGCTCCGCAGGGCATCATTCTTTCTGGTGGACCGGAATCGGTAACCGGCAGCACTTCTCCAGTAGCACCGAAAAGCGTCTTCGAGCTAGGCGTCCCGGTGCTGGGCATCTGCTACGGCATGCAGTATATGGCGCAGCACTTTGGCGGCAAGGTTGAATCATCTGAACAGCGCGAATTTGGTTATGCGCAGATTAAAGTGCGCGGCCAGAATCAACTACTGAAAGACATCAAAGATCACGTTGACCATGCCGATGGCTCGGCCCTGCTGGATGTCTGGATGAGTCATGGCGACAAGGTCGTGGAGCTGCCAGCTGATTTTGAGTTAATGGCCTCCACCGATTCCTGTCTCATCGCCGGTATGTACCAGCCCGAAAAAAGCTACTACGGCGTGCAATTTCATCCAGAAGTGACCCACACCCTGCAGGGCAAAAGGGTTTTTAGCCATTTTGTCCATGATATTTGTGGTTGCGCGCCACTCTGGACGTCGGCCAATATCATTCAAGATGCCATCCAGCGGGTGCGCGACCAGGTGGGGCAGGACAAAGTGTTACTTGGTCTTTCGGGTGGCGTGGATTCATCCGTAGTCGCGGCGCTACTCCACCAGGCGATTGGTGATCAGCTCACCTGTGTCTTCGTCGATAACGGCTTGCTGCGGCAGGAGGAGGGCGACCAGGTAATGGATATGTTCGCCCGTAATATGGGGGTGCGGGTGATTCGCGTCGACGCGGAACAGGAGTTTCTCACCGCCCTGGCCGGGGTCAATGATCCTGAGCAGAAGCGCAAAATTATCGGTAATACCTTTATTGACGTATTCGACCGTGAAGCGACGCGGATTGAAGCGGTGAACTGGCTCGCCCAGGGCACCATCTACCCTGACGTGATCGAGTCAGCCGGTGCCAAAACCGGCAAGGCTCACGTGATCAAATCGCACCACAATGTGGGCGGGCTTCCGGAGGATATGAACCTTAGTCTGGTCGAACCGTTGCGTGAGTTATTTAAAGATGAGGTGCGGGAAATTGGCCTCGAACTGGGCCTGCCCTACGACATGGTTCATCGTCATCCTTTCCCAGGCCCTGGACTCGGGGTGCGTATCCTCGGTGAAGTAAATAAAGAGTATGCTGACCTGCTGCGTCGTGCCGATCATATCTTCATTGAAGAGCTGCACAAGGCCGACCTCTACCACAAAACCAGCCAGGCCTTTGCCGTGTTTCTACCCGTTAAATCAGTCGGTGTGGTGGGCGATGGCCGCCGCTACGAATATGTGATTGCATTGCGGGCCGTCGAGACCATCGACTTCATGACCGCCCGCTGGGCGCATCTGCCCTACGACTTCATCGAACGGGTTTCCAACCGCATCATCAACGAAATCTCCGGCATCTCCCGCGTGGTTTATGACGTCTCCAGCAAACCGCCGGCGACTATTGAGTGGGAGTAGGGCGAGTAGATTCTTATATAGTGTCCAGCGCACAAGCGCGTTCTCGTTTCCAGGGGCAGCAGTTTGGTGCGAAACCTCTTCTGTTTGATCCAGTCAACCTGCGCCAAGTGGCTCACGATCCACGCCTTCTGCCAAACTCATTAAGTGATCGAGGTATCGGTCCCTGGTATCAATCACCATGCCGATCTTGGTGCTGACGCTCACACTAAAGCAAACCGCGATAATTTTTCACGCGACAGCATCTTCCAGCGAAGCCAGTTCAACGCTGATCATCTCCAGTGCTCTACCGAGCAAGATTGGTGTTTTTTTGTGAGCTCTAGAGCCTGATCTCGGCGAAGATAATCTTAACTACGGATTGACGAACGGGTTTAAGGGGGATGGCTGGTTGCCGATAAGGTAGCCACTTAGGCATATCCGGGTCGTCTGCAACGTTCTGGGTACTTTGGTATTCGGATGATTTAATGGTTACGAACAGTGATCTTTTGAACATAGAAAAGCAGCCTGAAGAGGGCGCCGGGAGGCGCTCCACCGTGATCGTTGTCGATCATTGTATCGATAGTGCTTCTTTGCAACGGGCGTTGGGCAGTCGCGCCGATGTTTACAGCTCTGGTGTTCGGTTGGCAGCGGAACTCCTTGAATTAAATACGCCAGAGAATCAATGGGTGGTGGTTGCGGATACGGCTCTTGATCGCTGTACCGTTACCGGCAGGCCGTTAATTTCGGAATGGGATAAGTCGTTCGCCGGGTTGCTGGTCGTTGCGGTAGAAATCACTGCGGCAGCGCAGACTAATTTCTTCGGTTATGGCATTCGCGATATTGTGATCGGTGATACTGAGGATAAAGAGCGCACCGCGTTGCGTGTTGGTTTGCTGATTTCCTCCTATATTGCCACTTTGCAGCAGCGGCGTGCTGCAGATCGAAAGACGTTACTCTATCAATCAGCCTTCGATAATTCCGGTGATGGCCTGTGGGTTTTAGATGAACAGCACAAATTTGTGCTTGTGAATGAGGTTTTTTCGCGGCGGCGAGGAGTGACTCCCAACGAGCTGATTGGTAAGTCGTCAGAAATAATTGGCGATAAGAGAGTCCAGGAATGGCAGCGCTGGTTATTTGAGAAAATTGATCAGGGCGATACTGGTCCCCATACCTTGTCCCGTTCTGATTCGATGGGTAATCGGTTGGATATTGAGGTCTCCTGCACTCGTCTTGATATTGAGGGCGAACGCTATTGGGCGGGTGTCGTAAGGGAAGTGACCGACCGTAACCGGGCCCATGAACAGCTCGCATCGCAGCTGTCCGGGGTAAAAGAGTTGCTTGCTATCAGTACCGCTCAGTCGGAGACACTGGGCCACCAGGTGGAAAAGTTTCTTCGTTTTGGACTCGAATGGTTCGATGCCGACGATGGTGTGGTGATGATCGTTGATGGAGATGACCTGGAGATCAAATACGCTGCTGGTGAGCACTCAGATTTGATGCTGGGGCTGTCGGCGCCCAAGAGAACTTCGCAGGGTTTTGAGTTTGTCGACCGTGCTGCGGCCAGCGCCGTGGAAAATGTCTCTGCTTCTGGCATCGATAGAAGCAGAAAGGCGATACCGGAGGGAGTCGAGAGTTTTATTGGGGCGCCAATTATTGTTGACGGCCTGGAGTTTGGTGCTCTGGTGTTTTCGTCGAACGCGCCGCGGCAGGAAAAATACTCAGAAGGGCAGTTGCTGGTAGCAGAACTTGCCGCCGAATGGTTGGCGCATGAGTTTTATAGCGAACGGATAGAGCAGTCCGCTATCAACAACGAGCAGCAGTTGAGGATGATTACCGATGCCGCTCATGAAGGTATTTACGCGGTCGATAGGGATGGGGAAATTACTTTTGTAAACCCCGCAGCGCAACAAATGCTCGGATACTCTCAAGAGGAGTTGCTTGGCGGGAACAGCCACTCGCTCTTTCACCATTCATATGCTGATGGTACCGAATACCCCTACGAGGATTGCCAGGTACGCCAGTCGGCGTTAAATGGTGGTGCGATCTCGATTGGTGACGAGGTGTTCTGGCGAAAGGATGGCAGTAGCTTTTCGGTCGAGTATTCGGTGGCTCTACTGGGAGATAATGCTGGCGCTGTGATTCTGTTTCGTGATGTGACGCAACAGACAGAAACCCTTGCAAAGCTTAGAAAGACCCAGAAGGACCTAATCAGCGCGAATCAACAGCTGGCGGATTTAGCCACCAGAGATCCGTTGACCCGGATTGCCAATCGCAGGGCGTTTGACCAGGCTCTCGCTGAAGAAATTGGCCGAGCAAGTCGCTATCAGAACCAGTCGCTGCTCTCTCTGGTGATGGTCGATGTCGACTATTTCAAAGCCTATAACGACCATTATGGGCATCTGCTGGGTGACAACTGTCTGGTTAAAGTTGCGCAGTTGTTAAAAAAAGTTGCCCGACGGCCTGCAGATCTGGTTGCCCGCTACGGTGGAGAGGAATTCGTACTGTTGTTGCCACAGGTAGCCGTTGAAGATGCGATCAATATTGCAGAATCTGCCCGGAAGGCGGTTGCGAAAGCGAATATCGAACACTCTAAATCGACTATTAGTAATTTTCTCACCATTAGCTGTGGTGTCGCCACGATGAAAATTGAAGAGCTTCAGGCGCTTGGGCATAGCGAGTTGGTCCGGCGCGGTGACGAGGCGCTTTACCGGGCAAAAGCAGCTGGCCGCAACCGCGTTGAGCATTAGTCCGAGAACCTCGGATAATTGTGTCACGCTCGCTATATTGACTCTATGTGTCTGCCAGAAGCCCCATAAGCGCAGCGGAAGTTCGTGGAGCAATTATTTTTTGTAGAGCAGTGAGTGGCTGCCAAGTCAAACCGGGCGAGGGACTCGCCGATAAAAATGGTGAGTCCTCTATCGTAAGTCCGCTGTGACCATGAGCGATATCAGGATGTTGATCCAGGTCACCGATAACACTGACTGGTTTAGATTGCTGCGGGTAATCTACTAGTCTGATCATATGCCCGAAGAGACCGGCGGCACTCAGCGACCGGCCCCTGCCTAGGATGCGGGATAGAAGCCGCTGCCAGAGGCGACCATATCCTGTAGCAATTTAGGTGGCAAGAATCGCTCGCCATGCTGTTCGGCGAGCTGTTTGGCCTCGGCAACGAACTCACTAATACCCACTGTCTCGATATATGAAATGACTCCGCCAGTCCAGGGCGGAAATCCCCAGCCAAGAATCGAGCCGATGTCGGCGTCCAGCGGTGTGGTGACGACGTTGTCCTCAAGGCAGCGGGCGGCATCAATCGCCTGTGCATAAAGCAACCGCTTCTTTACCTGTTCCACCGCCGGTTGTTGCGCGGCCTGGGGGTAGTGGACGGCCAGCTCTGGCCAGAGCTGTTTATCGCCAGAGTAGTCGTAGAAACCTTTGCCAGCGCCTTTGCCGGTGCGCTCAAACTGTTCCACGAACTGTTGAACAACTGGCCAGCCAACGGTGGGTTTGAAATCGTCACCGAGGTCGGCTTCCCACTGTTTGCGAACTTTATAGAGCAGGCCAATCTGTACTTCATCGGCAAGTTCCAGTGGTCCCAGTGGCATGCCGGTCATGCGGCCGGCATTCTCGATCAACGCCGGTTTGACCCCCTCGGCGAGCATCGCCATGCCCTCTTCACAGTAGGTACAGACCACTCTGCTGGTATAGAAACCGCGGGCATCGTTCACCACGATCGGGGTTTTGCCAATCGCCTTGACGAAATCCATGGTTGCCGCGAGGGTGGCGTCGCTGGTCTGTTCGCCGCGAATGATTTCCACCAGTCCCATGCGATGTACCGGCGAGAAGAAATGGATGCCGATAAAGTTCTCTGGTTTTCGCCAGGTCTGCGCCAGCCCGGTAATTGGCAGAGTTGAGGTGTTGGAGCCAAACACAATGTCGTCGCCGAGCTGTTCGGCGACTTTGGCCGTAACCTCCGCTTTGACCTCGCGGTTTTCAAACACCGCTTCGACCACCAGGTCGGTACCGGCTAGATCCTCATAGCGGCTGGTTGCGGTCACCAGCGCGAGTATTTCTTCGCGTTGGGATTCACTCAGCCGGCCTTTTTCAACTTCACGATCGAGCAGTTTTTGAATCCCAGCCTTACCGCGCTCAGCTGCCTCATCCGTGGTGTCCAGTAGTATGGTTGGCAAGCCACGGGTGACGCAGGCGTGGGCGATACCACTGCCCATCAGTCCGGCGCCGAGCACGGCTACCTGAGTCGGTGGTTTAGGTTCAAATCCCTTTGGGCGGTTTTTTAATTTATTGGCCGCCTGCATGCCGAAAAACAGCGAACGGATCATGTTTTGCGCAACCTTGCCGGTGGCGGTGCGGCCAAAGTATTTGGCTTCGATTTCCAGTCCGCGGTCGATGGGGCTGTTGATACTGTCATGAACGGCGGCGAGTACCGCCAGCGGTGCCGGGTAATTGCCCTGGCTCTGCTCTCTAAGCATGGCATTGGCCACGGCCATGAAGTCCTGGTTGCCGGGGTCGGTCAGATCGCCGCCGGGGGGTATAAACCCTTTTTGGTCCCACGGGTTGCCTGCTTGACCACCATCGAGAATCCACTGTTTTGCCGCCTTGAGCAATTTCTCCGGCGGTACAATTTCATCGACGATACCGAGCTTGAGCGCCTGCTGAACCTTGATTCGCTTGCCTTCGGCCATCAGTGGCACGGCCTGTTTGATGCCGATCAGGCGGGTCAGGCGCTGGGTGCCACCAGCACCGGGAATCACACCGATGGTCACTTCCACCAGGCCGATCCGGGTTTTCGGGTTGTCTGCCGCGATCCGGTAATGACAGCCGAGGCAGAGTTCAAGCCCACCGCCAAGGGCGGTGCCGTTAATGGCGGCGACGACCGGTTTGCCGCAGGTTTCCAGGTGGCGAATCATCCCCTGGGCAGCACCGGCAAGTTCTGCCATTTTGGCAGCGTCGGAAACCCCGAGAAACATACTGATATCGGCGCCAGCGAGAAAATCCTTGCGTGCCGAGGTGATGACCATGCCAGTCACTTTTTCATCCGCTACTGCACGGTCGACTGCTTCGGTGAAGGCAGCCATTGACTGCTGGCTGAGAATATTGGTGCCGGCCTCCGTCATGTTCCAGGTGATGACCGCGATCCCGGTCTGGTCTACGTCGTAATCGATCATGCCGCTACCCCTTAAACCCGTTCGATGATTGTTGCGGTGCCCATGCCAGCACCGATGCAGAGAGTCACCAGCGCGGTATTCAGGTCGCGCCGTTCCAGCTCGTCAAGCACGGTCCCCAGCAGCATGGCTCCGGTTGCACCAAGCGGGTGGCCCATCGCGATGGCGCCACCATTAACGTTGACTTTATCGATGGGCACCTCCATTTCCTGCAGGAATTTGAGTACCACCGCAGCGAACGCCTCATTCACCTCAAAAAGGTCGATGTCGTCGACGCTCATACCGGCTCGTTTAAGCACTTTTCTGGCACTTGGTGCAGGACCGGTGAGCATGATGGTCGGTTCACTGCCAATGGAAGCGAAAGCACGAATACGGGCTCTTGGTTTCAATCCGGCCGCTTTACCGGCGCTTTCACTGCCAATGAGTACCGCAGCTGCACCATCGACTATTCCTGAGGAGTTGCCGGCATGGTGGACGTGGTTGATCTGTTCTACTTCGGGGTAGCGCTGGATGGCGACAGAGTCAAAACCGTACTGCTGTCCCAGCATCGCAAAGGCGGGTTTGAGTCCGGCCAGGTCATCGGCGGTGGTACCAGTGCGGATATGTTCGTCGTGGTCCAGCAAAAGTACACCATTGATATCGTGAATCGGTATTTGAGAACCTTTAAACCTGCCTTCATCACGAGCAGTGGTGGCCAGTCGCTGTGAACGTTCAGCGTACTCGTCGACCTGTCGGCGGCTGAAACCCTCCAGGGTTGCGATCAGGTCGGCTGAAACTCCCTGGGGAATGAAGTGGCTGTTAAAGGCGACCTGCGGGTCGGTGGACCAGGCGCCGCCTGCCTGTCCCAAAGAGACCCGTGACATTGACTCAACCCCGCCGGCGATCATCATTTCGGTCTGGCCCGCCATGACCTGCGCAGAAGCCATATTCACCGCTTCAAGTCCTGAAGCACAAAACCGGTTGATCTGTACCCCGGCAACCGTTTCCGCGAACCCGGCTTCCATTGCTGCCACCCGAGCGATGTCGGCACCTTGCTCACCAACCGGGCTGACGACTCCCATGATCACGTCGTCAACCAGCGAGGTGTCTAGCTCGTTGCGGTCTCGGGTGGCCTGCAGCACGGCGCTGGCAAGTCGGATTGGTGTCACCTCGTGCAGGGCACCATCTGGTTTGCCACGTCCGCGCGGGGTGCGTACGGTATCGTAGATAAAGGCGTCCGCCATGGGGTTCTCCTCGTCAAAATCCACCAGGGGTTAATCCGTTCAGGGATTGGGCTCCGGCCTGGTAGGTCAACAGTCTGTCGACCGATGAACAAGCGTAACTTGCGAATCGCGAACGAATGTTACGAACGCGACAGTGATTATATTATGGGTCCGGTCGGTTAATTTACTGTGTGCCTGTGACCGCTGTCATCCTTAGCGGTTGCATGGGGTTCTGAAAGCTGCCGAAGCCAGGGTTTAATCCGAAAAATTTCCCCGCAAGACAGGTGGTCTGGTAGCTAACGAAAAGTCGTGACTGGTAGTAACCGGCACCAACTTGACTCCAACTTGACTCCAACGGGAGAGATAGCTGGCGCGTTGCTCACTGGAACAGTACAGCTCGCGATACACTGTGTTTTTTCTCTCCCGTTTCTGGTGGCTGAGATTACCAGTCAGATTAACTTTCAGAGCGTGCCACGATGGATTTGTTATGAGCAACAGCCCCCTAACGATTACCTTTCAGGGGGAACCAGGCGCCTATTCCGAGCTCGCCTGTGTCAATGTCTACCCGGACTATGAGCGGATACCAAGTCTCACCTTTGAAGACGCTTTTGCGCGGGTCGAAAACGGCGAAGCAGATTTGGCGATGATTCCACTGGAAAACTCGACCGCCGGTAGAGTGGAGGAGATTTACCACCAGATTCCCTCTACGCCGTTGTTTATTATTGGTGAACATTTTGAACCTATCTCTCACTGCCTGATGGCCCCGGTTGGGACAACGCTGGTGGAGCTGACCCACGTCGGCTCACATCCCCAGGCGCTCGCCCAATGTGCCGATAATATCGCTGCTCTTGGGCTGCAGCGGGTGGTGAAGGGCGATACCGCCGGTGCCGCGCAGGAGCTGGCCCAGGAACCGCAGGCCGGTCACGGGGCGATTGCATCGCGTCTGGCGGCTGAGCTTTACGGCCTGGAGGTGTTAAAGGCTGATTTTCAGGATTTGACCGGCAATACGACCCGGTTTCTGGTGTTCTCTCGCGATCCGGTGGTGGAGCCATACCAATCGGACAAACGCTATATCACCTCGCTGATGTTCCGGGTGCGAAACCGACCCGCGGCCCTCTACAAGGCTCTGGGTGGATTTGCCACCGGTGGTATCAATCTGGTGAAGCTGGAAAGTTATATGCCGGAAGATAATTTTCAGGCGTCGCAGTTTTACCTTGATATGGAAGCCCATTGTGACGAGCAGCGCTTCCACTATGCACTGGAGGAGCTGCAGTTCTATTCGGAGACGGTGCGTATCCTCGGTACCTATAGCGCCCACGCACATCGGTTTAAGCAGGCGAGCTAGAGAACCCCGCGGGCTTTATCAGTTTGTTCACCAGGCCGGTCCAGGCAAGCAGGTCCTATCCGGTTTGGGGAAGGTTTGATAGTGCCTCGTCAATCGCCTGTTGGGGATAGTCGTAATCCTCCAGCTCACCGGCAAAGTAGCGGTCGTAGGAAGACATATCGAAGTGGCCATGGCCGGAGAGGTTAAAAAAAATTGTCTTCGCCTCGCCACTTTCCCGGCACCGTAATGCCTCATCAATGGCGGCGCGAATGGCGTGGTTTGATTCCGGCGCGGGAATAATGCCCTCGCTGCGGGCAAACTCGACGCCAGCTTCGAAGGTGGCGATCTGCTTCACGGCAACTGCGCTGATTAATCGCCGTTCCACGAGTTGTGCCAGCTGAGGTGCGCTACCGTGATAGCGCAGGCCACCGGCGTGGATTCCCGGCGGTACAAAATCGTGGCCGAGGGTATACATCAGCATCATCGGTGTCAGTCCTGCGGTATCGCCAAAATCGTAAGCGTAGTGGCCACGGGTCAATGTTGGGCAACTGGCGGGCTCCACCGCCACCAGTTCCACCGGCTTACCGTTAGCCTTATCGGCTAAAAAAGGAAAGGCAACACCGGCGAAATTGGAACCGCCGCCGCAGGGCGCGAAGATGATGTCGGGATAATCGCCCGCGATTTTAAATTGCTTGATTGCCTCCTGGCCGATGATGGTTTGATGCAGCAACACATGGTTAAGCACCGAGCCGAGGGTGTAGCTGCTGTCCGCACGGCTCGCCGCATCCTCGACCGCCTCGCTAATGGCGATTCCCAACGACCCGGTGGTGTCAGGGCTGAGTTCAAGTTGATGGCGCCCCGCCTGGGTCAGGTTACTTGGGCTGGCCACAACATCGGCGCCCCAGGTCTGCATCATTGAACGACGGAACGGTTTCTGTTCGTAACTCACCCTGACCATATAGATCATCACTTCAAGGCCGAACAGCTGGCCGGCCCAGGCGATTGACGAACCCCATTGGCCGGCGCCGGTTTCGGTGGTTAGACGATTGCGACCGGCGAGCTTGTTGTAGTAAGCCTGTGGCACTGCCGAGTTGGGCTTGTGCGAGCCCGCCGCGCTACACCCCTCATATTTATAGTAAATCCGCGCCGGGGTACCGAGCTGCTGTTCCAGTCGATGGGCGCGATGCAGTGGTGTCGGGCGCCACTGTTGATAGAGCTCGCGGACTGCGGCTGGTATCTCTATCCAGCGCTGGGTAGAGACTTCCTGCTCAATCAGGGTCTCGGGGAAAATCGCCGCCAGGGAGTCAGGGGTCGCTGGTTGGCCATCACCGCCGAGTACGGCTGCAAACGGCTCATCAAGGTCGGCGGCGATGTTATACCAGTGGGTCGGCATATCGCTTTCTGACAGCTGGATTTTGTAGCTGGTCATTACTTAGCCCCCTGAATTGGACGAAACTGTACCGGTCTGGCGATAGTGATCAAACTGCGGTGTCGAGACACTGGCTCCTGGCACAGCTTCCCGCTCGCCTGAACCTGAGAGAGCTGATTCTAGCCTGAATAGGGCCGTTCTGGTGCCGCGTCGCGGCGGTTGCACTGTGCTACATCTATGGTTTCGTTGGCCTGGATCTGGGGCTGGGTCATGGCTCATTCAACCGTCGTGTCGGCTTGCCTGTGCAGCCCTAAATCGGTATCTTGCGCAGCTTTTTGCAAAGCTCCCTGCAAACCAGACATCCCTGTTTCGGGCGCCTGTTGGCCTGAGATGGGACCGTGCACCGGGGTGCCAGTTGGCCAGGTCGTTACCGGGCGTGACGACGGGAGATCGCTGTAATCACCCCTGAAACAGCGATGGATAAGGCGCTACCCGACATAAATGCCGGATTTGAAACGGACTCTAAACGATGAAAACGATCGAGAAAGTTGCAGTACTGGGCGCTGGAACCATGGGTTCCGGCATCGCCGCTCAAGTGGCCAATTCGGGTGTAGCGGTAAGGTTACTGGACATGTCCCGGGAGGTAGCCGAGCAGGCAAAAGAATCACTATTTAGCCGCAAACCGGCGCCACTGATGAGTGATGCCGCGGGCGACCTTATTACTACTGGTGGTTTTGATCAGGATTTGGCGTCAATCGCTGATTGCGACTGGATTGTTGAGGTAATTGTCGAACGCCTCGGGCCCAAGCAGGAGCTGTTCGAGAAAGTCGAATCGCTGCGCAAGCCCGGTTCGGTGGTGACCTCAAATACTTCCGGATTGCTGATCAGCGAGATTACAGAGACGCTGCCGGAGAGCTTCCGTCAGGATTTTCTGATCACCCATTTTTTCAATCCACCCCGTTATATGCAGTTGCTGGAACTGGTGCCGGGCGAACAGACTGGTCGCGAAGCCTATGAAACGATAAGCGAGTTCTGCTCTGCTTCTCTTGGCAAGGTGGTGGTCGATGCTAAAGACACCCCTTGCTTCATCGGCAATCGTATTGGTGTGTTTGCGCTGATTGCAGGTTTGCGCGCGGCGGTTGATCTGGGTATTTCCATTGAAGAGGCCGACGCTGCGGCGGGTCGGCCGATGGGGTGGCCGAGTACCGGATTATTTGGGTTGCTGGACCTGGTCGGGTTCGATGTTGTTGCCGATATCTGTGACAACATGAAAGGTCAGCTGGCTGAGGATGATCCGGCACGTCCGTTTCTCGATCTGCCTGAGGTCGCGCAATGGATGTTGAGTGCAGGAATGGTCGGTAGAAAAGCCGGCAAGGGGTTCTATCGCCAGCAGGGACGGGGGCCTGACAAGGTCCGAGAAAGCCTGGACCTGCAGAGCCGCGAGTATCGGCCCTGGCAACCCTCTGAACTGGAGTCCGCGCGCTGCCGTTCAGTAGCTGATCTGGTGGCAAGTAGCGATAAGGGCGGGCAGTTTTCCTGGCAGCTGCTCGCCAATACGCTCGCCTATACCGCGACCGTTCTGGAAGAGATTGCCGACGACCCGATGGCAGTCGATAGTGCCATGCGCGAAGGGTTCTCATGGAAATACGGTCCGTTTGAACTGATGGACCAGATCGGTGTTGCCAATCTGGTCGCCAGGTTTGAACAGGAGGGTCGGTCTGTTCCCGCGCTTTTCATAAAGGTGCTGCAGCAGGGTGATGGCTGCTTTTACCGTGAAGGAGAAGAGAGTAGGGAATATTTCAGTGCGGACGGGCAGTATCGCCCGATTGAGGAACCTGTTGAGGCGTGGAGTGTGGCTTCGTTGCAGCGCAGGAGTCAGCCGCTTTATGAAAACAGATCAGCGTCTGTCTGGGATGCGGGTGATGGCATTGCGTTGCTTGAACTGCACTCCAAGATGAACGCTGTTGATGAGCTGACGGTCGCGGCGATGATCGAAGCGTGCGAGCTGCTTGAAGGCCAGTACCATGGGTTGGTGGTTGGAACGGACGGGCCGAATATCTCTGTTGGCGCTAATTTACAGACTATGCTGGATGCCGCACGAGAGCAGAACTGGTCATTTCTGTCACAGTTCATCGGTAACTTTCAACAGGCACTACTGGCATTGAAAACGGCACCGGCGCCGGTGGTTGTGGCTGCACGTGGCATGGCGCTGGGCGGTGGTTGTGAACTGGTGTTGCACGGTAATGCGGTACAGGCACATGCTGAACTGGCAGCCGGACTGGTGGAGATGAAGGTCGGGTTGATCCCAGCGGGCGGTGGCACCAAAGAGATGGTGTTGCGACACACGGCGGGCAAATCGGGCGCCGGGCTCGAACAGGGTCTGTTGACTGCCTTTGATCTGATTGCTGGCGCCCGGGTGTCCTCCTCTGCCGCTCAGGCCAGGCAGATGGGTGTTCTGCAAAGCGCAGATGGAGTGTCGATGAACCGCCTGCGTCTGCTAGCCGATGCCAAGGGGAAAGCGCTAGCGATGGCAGAGAACTACTCGCCGATCACCCCGGCGGTAAGACTCCTGCCTGGTACTACAATGGTTGATCGAATACACAGTTTGATCGACGAACGTCTCGCAGCGGATAAAATAGCTCCACATGACGCAGTGGTGGCAAAACAACTCGCCGTGATTATCAGTGGTGGCAACCAGCCTGCAGCTGAGGTAACAGAAGCACAGTTGTTTGATCTTGAACTGGAAATCTTCCTCCAGTTACTGGGGTTGGAGGCGTCCCAGGCACGGATGGAACACATGCTTAAAACCGGAAAGCCATTGCAGAACTGATATGCATGGACGTGTTAAAGGGATAACAGACAGAGCAGGGCCGGGGGATAGATAGAGTAATGGACGAAAGAGATGTGATTGAGTTTGATGTGCTGGTTGTCGGTGCAGGCCCGGCGGGCCTGGCGACTGCAATCAGACTCAAACAGCTACGCGACGAGCTCAATGTCTGCGTGATTGAGAAAGCTTCGACGGTTGGCGCGCAGATTCTCTCTGGTGCGGTTATGGAGCCAGGTCCACTGGATGAACTGTTGCCCGACTGGCGGGACAATCCGCCACCGATCTGTCAGCCGGTTGTGAAAGATGAATTTTCGCTACTGACCAGCAGTCGGCGCATTCGTCTGCCCAACCCGCCGCAGATGAACAATCATGGCAATTTCATTATCTCCCTCGGAGCAACCTGCGCCTGGTTGGCAGAACAGGCTGAAGAGATGGGTGTCGAGGTTTACCCCGGGTTTGCTGCTTCGGAACCGTTGTTTGATGAATCGGGTGAGCGCGTCATTGGAGTGCGTATCGGGGATATGGGGGTCGATAAAGCCGGTGAGCCCAAAGACGGCTATATGCAGGGCGTGGATATCACCGCGACGGTCACGGTATTGGCCGAGGGGTGTCGCGGTAGTGTCAGCAAGGCATTGATTGCCAAATATGAACTAGATGCCAGTGCCGACCCACAAACCTATGGCATCGGCATGAAAGAGCTTTGGCAGGTTCCTGCGGGTCGGGTAACCCCGGGAGTGGTGCAGCACACCATTGGTTGGCCAATGGATAGCAGCACCTATGGCGGTAGTTTTCTCTATCAGTTGGATGAAGACCTGGTCGCGGTCGGTTTCGTGGTGGGGCTTGATTACAAGGACCCCCATTTTGAACCGTTTGAGGCATTTCAACAGTTTAAAAACCATCCGTCGGTGAAACCGTTACTGGAAGGCGGATCGATCATCTCTAGTGGCGCACGGGCTATTGTTGAAGGCGGCATCCAGTCACTGCCAAAACTGGAGATGCCGGGTGCGATGCTGGTTGGTGATGCCGGGGGGAAACTCAATGTGCCGAAGATAAAAGGAACTCACATGGCGCTCCGTTCAGGCATGCTGGCTGCGGAACATCTGGCGGGTAAACTGGAGTCATCCGGGTTCGATGGACTGTGGCGCAGTTCCGAGTCAGCTGCGGAGCTGCATAAGGTGCGTAATATCCGTCCCGGTTTTCATAAAGGACTCTGGATGGGCCTGATTAACGCGGCTATTGAAACGGCAACCCTTGGCAAGCTGCCGCGCACCCTGAGCAATCATGCCGATCACGATCAGTTAAACCGCGTTGCGGAGCCCAGGCTGTCCGAAACATTTGACCGGTCGGTACGCACGCTGGATCCGCGTGACCGCCTTGCATCAGTCTATTTCGCCGCGACTGAACATGATGAGGATCAGCCGGTGCATCTTAAGGTCGCCGATACCGACCTTTGCGTTACCCGCTGTCGTGAAGAGTTTGCCAACCCCTGTACACGGTTTTGCCCGGCTAATGTCTACGAGATGATAGAAGAAGAGGCGGGGCCACGCCTGCAGATCAACTCGGCCAACTGTGTCCATTGTAAGACCTGTGACATCAAGGACCCCTACCAGGTTATTACCTGGACTACGCCAGAAGGCGGCGCGGGGCCCAATTACGTCAATATGTAACGGATGAGGAAAGAGACAGAACATCATGAAAATTCTGGTCTGTGTAAAACGAGTGGTGGATTACAACGTCAGAATCCGGGTTAAACCGGACGGCAGCGGGGTGGTTACCGACGGTGTAAAAATGAGCATGAACCCGTTTGATGAAATCGCGGTGGAAGAAGCATTGCGAATTCGCGAACGCGGTGAGGCCGACGAGATTATCATTGCCAGTATTGGTGCCAAGCCGGTACAAGAGCAGATTAGAACGGCGCTGGCGATGGGCGCCGACCGGGGCGTGCACGTTCAGGTCGATGAGGCCATACAGCCACTAACCGCCGCGCGCACGATCCTCGCTCTGGCCCAAACTGAGGGGGCTGATCTGGTGCTGGTGGGCAAGCAGGCTATCGACGATGACAACAACCAGACGGCGCAGATGGTTGCGGCGTTATGGGGTCGTCCGCAGGCGACCTTCGTGTCTGAAATCAGTTTTGCCGATGGCGTAGCAACCACGGTCCGTGAAGTGGACGCTGGGCTCGAGGTGTTGCAGGTCGATCTGCCGGCAGTGGTGTCGGTTGATCTGCGTCTCAATGAGCCCCGCTACGTCAAACTACCCGACATGATGAAAGCAAAAAAGAAAACCATCGATGAAAAGACATTGTCTGATCTCGGCGTCGAGATCAGTGACGGGGTGACCTCTCAGGGTGTGCGGCCACCGGAAGGTCGTCAGGCCGGCAAAAAAGTGGAAACTGTCGAAGAGTTAATCAAGGAATTACAGGCAAGGGGTCTGGTCAATGACTAAAGTACTGATCGTTGCGGAGCACGATGGCGAGAAGCTGAATTCCTCAACCGCCAAAACACTGACCTGTGCAAAGGATATCGCCGCGGGTAGTGTCGATGTTGCTGTATTTGGTTCAGCCGGTAGTGAAGGGGTTTGTGAGCAGGTTGCCCAACTTGATGGGGTTGCCAGGGTTTTATATCTGCAACGCGCCGAAAACGGTAATCCCGTAGCTGCCGTACTGGCTCCCCAATTGGTTGAGCTGGCTGGCGGATATACTCATGTTCTGGCGCCTTCGACAACTTTTGGCAAGGACCTCGCGCCGCGGTTAGCGGCACTTCTGGGCGTACCATCGATCACCGATGTCATGAAGGTGGTCTCTACAGATACCTTTGAACGTCCCATTTACGCCGGCAATGCCATCGATACGGTGAAACTGCCAGAGTCAGTCGCGGTGATGGTTGGTACCGCCAGGCCAGCATCCTTTAAAGCTGCTGGTGAGTCCGGGAATAGTGCGCCGATTGAGCCGGTCTCTGTGGAGGTGCAGTTACCTGAACACAGCCGCTTTGTTGAGTTGCGTCAACAGGCTTCGGACCGTCCCGATCTGCAATCGGCGCCGAAGGTGGTTTCCGGTGGTCGCGGCGTCGGCAGTGGAGAGAATTTTCATGTTATCTACTCGCTTGCTGACAAGCTTGGTGCCGGGGTCGGGGCGTCCCGAGCAGCCGTTGACGCCGGGTTTGTGCCCAACGATATGCAGGTTGGGCAGACCGGTAAGGTGATTGCGCCCGACCTTTATGTTGCTTGCGGTATTTCAGGTGCCATTCAACACCTGGCGGGAATCAAGGACGCCGGCACCATTGTGGCGATTAACAGTGATCCTGACGCACCAATTTTTGAGGTGGCTGATCTGGGTCTGGTGGGTGATCTGTTTGAGCTGTTGCCCGCGCTGGAGAAAGCGCTGCCGTAACCAGGTCGTGGCATTCCCGATTGTTCTATTGCGGGCGTAAGGTTTCAGCTTCAGAGCTATTCCACTCTTAAATAACGGTGATCGACCAACTAGCCGGGAGTTAATCCCCGGTTAGTTGGTTGAGCCGTTGCTGCATAGAAGCGAGCTGGTCTTGTAGCTCCTTTAGCTCTTCCGCGTCAGGGGTTGGCCGGTCGTTTTGTTCAGTTGTGGGGCTCTGTGCCGCGTCTGTCGTCAACGCTGCTTGATCCCGCTGTCCCAGTTGCATCAGTTCGCCAATCTGCTCAGTGGAAAGATGTGCCGGAGCAAAAATCTCCATGAGTGATTTCCACATGCCGGTTTGCTGATCCCTGGCTTCATCGGTCTCGGGGGGCGAAGCAAAATCGGAAAAAAGCCCATCCATCTGCTGCTGCAGTGAGCTCTGCTGGCGCATGAAGTTGGTCAGGGCGTTGCCCAGGTAGTCAACAAACATCTGGTTAATCGGTGAAGGAATGTAAAGACTAACGACCTCGCGCAACGCTTCGGTCGTCATCATCGATTTTTCCTCGACCATTTCGTGATCGCTGATGATCTGAACCAGAATCTGTCGGGTAATGTCTTTGCCGGTACGCGCGTCTTCGACAACAAAGTGGACATGTTCCCGAGCCAGTACCGTTAAATCAGCCAGCGTGATGTAACGACTTTTTTCGGTGTCATAGAGCCTTCGATTGGCGTATTTCTTGATGAGCTTGGTTGGTTTGTCGGAAGAAGGGCTCATTAAAGAGGAAGGGCTCATTAAAATAGACTGGAGTTGGGCAAGCGTGAACAAGAGCAAGCGGTTATAGGCACCTGGTAAGAACCGGGTGAAACAACCCGGTCACTTGTTGGGCCACCGTTGGAGAGCTGAATTTTGGGTAGTCGCTGTCCGTTTGTCCAGCATCCCATCAACCAGGGCTGAGTCCAGCATCCCATCAACCAGGGCGAATATGATAATCTTCGCCCCCCGTTTATTACGGTCCTGAGGGATCATGACGGGAGCGCGGCGAGATCATAGCGACCCCAGGAGAGTTGCGGTACAGCGTATTCTTTTTCTGTAAGCTGCCCACAGCAGACGTGTAACTCTGGTTAGGTTGTACCCCATTATTTACGCGATTAAATAATTGCCTGCCTGGCGGGCTGATTGAAATGGGTTTCCGTCTTTTTTCAGTGCACAGCGTTCGAGATCGTGGCAGAACGAAGTTGGCGTCACCCGCTTCGTGGTGTTGATTAGTCCCGGACAATCTTTCGTAGACCTCTTATGGAGCAACTGAATTTGGCCACGAGTCATTTGGCAAATGCGATTCGGATATTGAGTATAGACGCCGTCCAGCAGGCGAAGTCTGGACATCCGGGTGCGCCCATGGGCATGGCGGAAATTGCAGAAGTGGTCTGGCGGAAGCACCTTAAGCACAATCCGGCTGCGCCTGACTGGGTAAATCGAGACCGGTTTGTGCTCTCAAATGGCCACGGCTCAATGTTGATCTATGCGCTGCTGCATCTGACTGGCTACGATTTACCTCTGCAGCAGATTAAAGCATTTCGGCAATTCCATTCAAAAACCCCCGGCCACCCCGAGGTCGATGTTACTCCCGGGGTTGAAACCACAACTGGTCCCCTGGGTCAGGGGTTGGCGAATGCAGTCGGTATGGCGATCGCGGAGAAACGGCTGGCGGCGGAGTTTAATCGTCCCGGTTTTAATCTGATGGACCACCGGACCTGGGTTTTCGCAGGCGATGGTTGCCTCATGGAAGGTATCTCCCACGAGGTTTGCTCACTGGCAGGGACTTTACAGCTGGGTAAACTCAACGTCTTCTATGATGACAACGGTATTTCCATTGACGGTGAGGTAGACGGGTGGTTTACCGACGATACCGCAGCCCGGTTTCGAAGTTACGGCTGGCATGTCGTCGAAGGGGTTGATGGACATGACAGCGAGGCTCTGGAAGAGGCCACGCAAGCTGCGCTGGCAGAATCGGAGCGACCGAGCCTGCTGATCTGTAAAACAGTGATTGGAAAAGGGTCCCCGAACAAGCAGGGTACTCACGGCGTGCATGGCGCGCCTCTCGGTGAGGATGAGGTCATCGCAACCCGCGAGTCTCTGGGCTGGCAAGGTGACGCTTTTGAAATTCCGGAAGAAATCTACTTGCAATGGGATGGCCGCGAACGCGGTGCAGTGTTTCAGCAGGAGTGGGAACTGCTGTTGCAGCAGTACCGGCAACAATATCCTGAAATGGCCGCAGAACTGGATCGACGCCTTCGTGGTGAGTTGCCCAGCGAGTGGGAAACTGCCTGTGGCGAGATTAATGCAAGGATCACAGCGGAAGCGGCATCAATAGCAACACGCAAGGCTTCTCAAGGGGCGATTGAAGATCTGGCTGCGCTGTTGCCGGAATTTTTTGGCGGTTCGGCAGATCTTACCGGTTCAAATTTAACCAACTGGTCGGCGTGTCGGCCGTTTTCCGCAGAGAGTCCGGATGGCAATTACCTCTCCTATGGGGTAAGAGAATTTGGCATGGCGGGAATCATGAATGGTATGGCACTGCATGGCGGGGTGTTACCGTTTGGCGGTACCTTTTTGACCTTCTCGGACTACTCCCGAAACGCGGTGCGTATGGCGGCGCTGATGGATCGCCGTGTCATTCATGTCTTTACTCACGACTCTATCGGTCTCGGCGAGGACGGTCCCACTCATCAGCCGGTAGAGCACGTCAGTTCACTCCGTTTAATACCTAACCTTGAGGTGTGGCGACCCGCCGATACCCTCGAAACAGCAGTTGCCTGGCAGCAGGCTGTTGCCAGGCGCAGTGGTCCAACGGCGTTAATTCTTTCCAGACAGTCGCTGCCGTT
>JBPEXY010000178.1:0-1908 GCA_052031065.1 Immundisolibacteraceae bacterium
ATGGTTCGCGCACCGAATTGCGCTGGGCTCGTGCTGAGAGCGGGTTTGACAACCCTGCGGCAGGCATTAGCGAAGCTCGTGAAGAAATGCGCCTGGGGCATGAGCAGATGATTACCAACGATTTCTCTGTTGAGATCGAAGGTATTCGCTCCAAGCAGCTGGATGCATCAGATGAACAGAATAGCCTGGGCGCTATCGCCGAAAAGCGGATCGGTGCCACCGCATTGCGAGGCGGGGTGCGGGGTATCGAACAGAAAGACGCGCAGGATACCGAGCGTTTCGGGACCTATATCCTCGGTGCGGATCGTGGTTTTACGCTGCTGGGCAAGCCTTTCCAGATAGGTGGTGAATACGAACAGGCCTTCCAGGACTCAGGACGCCGTCGCATCGCAGCGGATGCAGATATGCAGCTGACCGAGAAAACCAGCTTGTATAGCCGTTACGAAATCATCAACAGCCTGAATGGAATCAACACTCTGGATGATGATGTGGAGACTCAGCAGTTCACCACCGGGGTGCGTTCTGCCGTGACACGTAACACGGATGTCTACTCCGAGTACCGTCTGCGTGGTGCGGTCAGTGGCGAGGATGTGGCTGCCGCCAACGGTGTGAAGTCGGATATCGAAATCGAGCCGGGTTTGACGGTGAGTCCCACCTTTGAATGGATTCAGACCCTGGAAGGCAGTACCAGCCAGGATTCCACAGCCTTGTCGATTGGTGCGGAAGACCGCCGTAATCAGAACCGTCGTACGCTCGCCCGGGTGGAAACCCGATTTGGGGACGACCGTGAATACTACGGTCTGAGTGCGGCCAATATCTGGCGACTGAATACGGATTGGTCCGGTGTTGTTCGCGACGATCTTCGCCTTCAGTACTTCGATGCTGACCCCAAAGAAGGCGATAACATTGTGACCCTGGGGCTGGCCCGTCGCCCGCGCCGTGACAACCGTCACCACATGCTGTTCATGTACAAGTGGAAAGAAGAGTGGGGTGGTGCTGCCGGCTCCGATCGCACTGTGCACCTGTTCTCTACGCACCATAACTTCCAGCCTCACGATGACTGGATCTTCTCTGGCCGCGTGGGTGGCAAGTGGCAGGAGACGGAACTGGGTGCGCTGGATGTGCACACAGACGCTTATGTAGCAGATGGTCGCATTATCTGGGACATGACCCGTCGTTTTGATCTTGATTTGCATGCCGGTGCGATCACTACAGAGGGTGTTGATGAGCGCCGCTACAGTTACGGTTTTACCGTCAACGCCCTGATTCGTCGCAACCTGCGAATGGGCGTTGGCTACAACTTCCAGGGCTTCCGTGATGATGACCTGGATCCGGAAGGCTACAACGCCGAAGGCGTGTATGTGGGCCTGGAATACAAGTTTGATGAAGACGATCTGGGCTGGCTGGGCAGCAAGGCCGCCGGTCAGCGCAGTTACATGGGAGATGCGCGATGAATATGCTGAAAGCGCTCATGGCCAGTTTGTTGATAGTGGGGGTAAGTGGTTGTGCCACCACTGAATCCCTGTACGCTCAATACGACGAGCTGTGCCCGGTAGAGGCTCGGGTGACCAATACAGGAATGGTGATGGTGACCGGGATCGCTACCACCGGTAATGGAATCGTGGCGGCGGGAGCAACGGAGAGTCAGGTTTGGGAGCCTGCCGTGTATTTCGGTTTCGACATGGACGATTTGAAAGACAGCGAGAAAGCCCGCCTGGACAGCAACGTTGCGGTTTTGCATCGCTACGAGGCATTGCAAATCAGCGTTCAGGCCTACACCGATCAGAAAGGCAATGATGGGCTGAACCAGGCTTTGTCGATAAAAAGAATGAACAGTGTGGTGGCGTACCTGAAGGAGGCTGGCATCAGCGGCAGCCGAATCAAGGCCACCTATCTTGGTGAAGGTGC
>JBPEXY010000179.1:0-4321 GCA_052031065.1 Immundisolibacteraceae bacterium
ATGGCCATTACCGCTGCCAGACCGGTAACGGTAATCGGACGAAACCGTCTGACAGTGGACTCGACAATTGCCGACCAGCGATCAAGCCCAGCCTCCAGGTCCTGCCGGATCTGATCCACCAAAATCACCGAGTTGCGCATAATGATGCCGGCCAGAGCCAGAATCCCGATCTGCCCGGCAAACCCCAGCGGCTGATTCACCAGCAGCAGAGTTAAGGTGGCACCGGCAAAACCGATCGGCGCAGTCATCACCACCAACAGGGTCAGGCCGAAATGACGCAGCTGAATCATTAACAGAGTGACAATGATCAACAGCACGATTGGCAGGGTGGGAGCAATCACCTCATCAGTGTCACGGTTGGTCTCGATATTGCCACCCTCTTCGATGTGATAGCCCTGCGGCATAGTGGTGCGAATCTGATCGATTTGCGCCTGCAAATCAGAAACGATTCGATGAGGCTGCACCGTCCACGGCATATAACTACCGATCGTTATCGTCGGAAAGCTGTCGTAACGCCAGCGCACACCCTCCTCTACCGTTAGCGCTATGGTGGCGATTTGATCAAGCGCAACCGTCCCCCCAACGGGCAGGTGAAGCGGCAGTGAGCGCAGCTCGTCAACCTGGTCCCGATGCGACTGTTGCAGTCGGAAAATTACATCCAGCGACTCATCCTCATCGCGTAGCTGGGTAACCGGAGCACCACTCACCAGCATGCCAAGATTACGCTTGACCCACTCTTCTGACAGACCCAGTTTTCTGATCCGCGCCTGATCGAGATTGACGTGGACGGTTTTTACCGCTCCACGCCAGTCGATGAAGGTATCTTCGGTAAGTGGATGAGCTTCCACCACCTTTCTAACCTGATCGGCGTAAGTACGAATCTTCTCCACATCCTGACCCATCACCCGGTACTGTACCGGCGCCCCCACTGGCGGCCCGAAGGAAAAAATATTGATCCGAGTACGTCCTTCCGGCAACTCTTCGGCAATACGCTGCTGCAGGCGCTCTCGCAACGCCTCCCGTTGTTTGCCGCTAATCGCGGCAACATAGGTTTTAGTCATATTGACAGCAGGTTGCTCGATATTGAGGTCAGTAAATATCCGCGGTGTGTCGGTGCCGATGTAACTGGTCCAATAATCCACAAGCGGTTCAGCCGCAAGCATGCCGTCAAGTCGATCAACCAGCTGTTCGGTCTGGCGGTAACTGCTACCTTCCGGCAACCAGGTCTCGATGATCAATTCCGGGCGTTCCGTCAGAGGGAAAAACTGCTTGTCCACGGCACGCGCGGCAATTACACCTGCTGCCATCAACAGCGCAGTGAACAGCAGTACCAGCCAGGGGTGAAGGATCGTCCATTCAATAGCCCGCCGCAGCTGGCGATAAAACCCACTTTGGTAAACCAGCTGGTCGTCCGCCTGAGCAACTTTGGCAGGCAGCAGGTAATAGCCGATAAAAGGGGTAAACAGCACCGAGACGACCCAGGAGATCATCAGCGCAATGGCCAGTACCGTATAGAAAGCAAACATGAACTCGCGCATGTTTGATTCGGCAAGCGCCAACGGCAGAAACCCGGCAATGGAGACCAGGGTGCCACTTAACATCGGGAAGGAGGTCGATTGATAGGCTGCCAGTGCGGCTTCAAGCCTGCCCGCCCCCTGCTCGATCTTGATCAGCATCATTTCGATGATAATGATGGCATCATCAACCAGCAGTCCAAGTGAAATGATCAGCGCGCCGAGTGAGATCCGCTGCAGGTCGATACCCCAGACCGCCATCAGCATAAAGGTGGTGCCGAGAACCAGCGGAAATGCCGTGGCCACCACCAGTCCACTGCGAAAGCCAAGACTGAAATAGCTCACCGCGAGCACAATTGAAATGGCGATAGCCAGTTTCTGCAGAAACAGATTCATGGTTCGCGCCACCACCTTGGGCTGGTCGGAGACCAGAGTCAGATCGATTCCGAGGGGGAGCGACTGTCGTAGAGCTTCCAGCTCCTCCTCGACCTGCTTACCCAGATCAAGCACGCTGTAACCCTGTGCCATGGAGATGGCCATACCCACCACCGGCTTGCCCATGTAACGCATCGATGAGCGCGGCGGATCTTCAAAGTCACGCCCAACCTCAGCCACATCACCGAGACGAATCTGGCTGCCAGAACGGTCAGTGATCAGCGTGTCGGCGATCTGTCTATGGTTTTCGTAACCGCCCTGCACCCGCAACCAGCGCTGTTGGCCATCACCGGTCACGACCCCGGCGGGTACCATGCTGTTCTGCTTGCGGACAGCATCGACCACTTGCAACAGATCCACCTTGAGCGCCGCCAGTCGTTCGGCAGAAAAGTCGATGTATATCTTCTCTGGCTGCACACCCAGTAAATTGACTTTATCCACCGTCGGCAGGCGCAGCAGTTCCTGGCGCAGAAAGTCTGCCTGGTCCTTCAACTCGGCGTTATCGAACCCCTCTCCCGAGAGGGTGTAAACCAGCGGAAAAACATCACCAAATTCATCATTAAAAAACGGTCCTACGACACCCTCGGGAAGCTGAAAATCCATATCCCCAACCCGCTTGCGAACCTGATACCAGACCTCCTTACTGGTTTGCGCCATGTCGGGGGTGGTAATCCGCAGGTTGAAGAAAATATAGGCTTCGCCAGGTCGCGAGTAGCTGACCAGGTTATCCAGCCACGGGGCTTCCTGGAGCTTGCGCTCGATCTTGTCAACCACCTGCTGCTCTATTTCATAGGCACTGGCTCCCGGCCACTGTACCTGCAGCACCATTATCCTCAGTGTCCAGGTGGGCATGTCGGTCTGCCCCAGGCTGCGGTAACCAACCACGCCGAGCAGCAGTAATACGATGATCAGATACCAGGTGAGCCCCGGCATTCGCAATGCGACTCCGGAAAGGTTAAAACGGCTCACAGGGATACGACCCTAAACCCTAGTCAAGCAGACGAATCGGCTGCTCCACCGACAGCACGTGCTGTCCAGCGGTGACCACCCGAGTACCGGTGGTCAGGCCGTTTCTTATGACTACCTGATCGTCGATCGCCTCCCCGGGTTCTACGATCTGCGGTACAGCCCTGTTGCCGCCAGCATCCACTACCCAGACGGCGGGTCTGTCTTTCCAGCTCACCAGTGCCTGTTGTGGTATCACAACACCGCCAGAAGGTAAGCCCAGAGTAAGCCGGACCCTGCCACTCATGCCAACACGAAGATGCGGATGAGAATCGGCAAGTACCCCTCGTACCACAAGGGTACCGACATTTTCTCGGGTCGCAGAACCGATTTCTGAAACCGTTGCAGTAGTGGCGCATTGCCTGCAACTCCAGATCGAAACATCGAGCAACCCACCAACCTTTACCTGCTCGGCATACTGCACCGGGAGTTGAAACACCACTTCCAGCTGGTCCCCGTAGAGGATCGCCAGCGGCTCTCCCGCCGCGATCATCTGGCCCTCCTCGACACCAATGTGGTTAATCTGGCCTGAGAAAGGCGCGCTAAGCCGGGTGTAGGTGAGTTGGCGCTGTGCTAGCGCCAGTGCCGCATCGACTGCACCGGCACGACCCTGGGCGGCCTGCACCCTGTTTTCCGCCCGATCCAGATCAGTCGGACTGACAAACTGCTGCTGCAGTAACTGCTGGATCCGCTGTAGGTCTGCTGTTGCAGTTTTCAGTTCCGCCCGGGCTACTGTACGCTCCGCCTGCAGACGGCCTACTTCAAGAGCGAAATCACTCTGGTCAAGCTCAAAAAGGGCTGTTCCAGACTCAACCCGGGACCCCTCTCTGACACCGCTAACGACAAGACGACCACCCACCTGGAAGGCTACTGGAGTTTCACGGGCGGCTTCTATAGTGGCGTTAAATACCGCCTGTTTGAGTAAGTCAGCAGATCGTGCCTCAACCACCCTGACCGGGCGCGGTTGATCGCCAACCGGCGTCGACTCACCACAGGCCGCCAGCAGAATCACAGCAACCAGGTTCAGCAGGGTCTGTTTTCTATCCGCCATCACGACAAACCTGTCTTGCCTTATAAGGTCCAAAGTGGAGTTACTGGAGCGCGGTCAACCAGGTGATTTATGGTCGGCAACAGCGAGGAAATCGAGTAGGCTCGGCAGCTATTCGACACCTAGAAAGCGCAGCGCGTTGCCGTGTGCAAGCTGATCACGCTGCTGCTCATTCAGCTCCAGCTCGCCCAGCCAGTAACCGGGGCGACGTTCTCGAATCACGAACGGATAGTCAGAGCCCACCATCAGTTGTTGGTCGCCAAACAGTTCACGCAGGTGGTTCAAGGTCGGCAGGTCATACACCAGGGTGTCGTAATAG
>JBPEXY010000018.1:0-6343 GCA_052031065.1 Immundisolibacteraceae bacterium
CCCACCCCCGGGGCTATGCTGCGCCACTGGGTGCCTTGATCAACGGGTAGTTGACTCTGGTTGTCCGAAACATCCGTGCCGTTGCTTACAGAGGCGACGAACTGTTTTTCCAGCACCGGCCAGAGACGCGCCAGTGGACTGTTGGCACTGGGCGTTTTGATGTTGCCCTCATCGTCGATCTGCAACTGTGCAAACAGGTGTACCTGATGCCGGGCACGGGTTAAGGCCACATAGAGCAATCGCAATTGTTCCTGCCGATCCCGCTCCTTTTCCAGACTATTAATATAGGTATAAATCGGATGATTACCCCGATAGGGGGAACGTACCGGCGCCAGTAACAGCTCTCCGGTACTGGCCTGACTGGAGTGTTCTTCCCAGGCGAGTAGCGGCGCGCTGTTTGTGCGCCCAGTACGATCCAGACCGGGCAGAAACACCTGATCAAACTGCAGCCCCTTGGATTTATGCACCGTCATCACCTGCAAACCGCCGACATCACCACCACCGCTGCCGGCGTACTCGCGAGCAATCAGCTGATCCAGCAGCGAGGGGGTCAGCAATCGTTCGCGCCGCTCCGCCTGGTCGAGGATTTCGAAATAGCGCTCTGCATCTCGCAGTTCTGATTCTTCATTGACCACCAGCGGACCGGCCAGTGCCAGCCAGAAACTCTCAACCCTGAGCGACAATCGCAACCACGGTCGCTGGCGAATCCGGCCATAAGCCTGATTAAAACAGGCAAGGCGCTGCTGTCCCGCTACGCTCAACAGGTTGCTGACAGGCCCTTCATGCAGCAGAGCCGGCAGTGGCTGCGACCGCGCTGTACCTTCCAACAACAGCGTAATATCCGACAGCCGTAACCCGACACAGGGGCCATGCAGAAGCGCAATCCAGGCAACCCGATCCGCCGGGTGTAAAAGGGCCCGGGTAATCGCGAGCAGATCCAGCAGCACCCCGCTGGTCGCCAGCGGCTGCAACTCAACAGCCTGAAACGGTATGCCACTGGCGCGCAGTAACGGCAATATCTCAACCAGGTGGGAACGACTACTGACCAGAATCGCGGAGCTTGAACCACCCGCATCCTCAGCGGCGGCTTGCTCCATAGCCTTCACTTGCTCGACCAGCAGAGAGGCTTCGTCCTGCCGCGCCGTGCGGCTGCTAGAGAAGTTCTCAACCAGACCATGGCAGTAGAGACCTGAGCTGGCGTGACCATCCCTGACCACCGACGATGGCGCAAAGGCAACCGCACCCCGACCGATATCCTGGTGCTGCGGAAACAGTTTGGCAAAAACCCGGTTATTGGCTTCAACCAACTGCTGGTCGGAACGGAAATTCGCCGACAGCTGCAGCGCATTAAGTTGAATCGCGCCGATCGGCCGCATCCAGCTGCGCAGAAACAGCCCCACATCAGCCTCTCGAAACCGGTAGATTGACTGCATCGGGTCGCCGACCAGAAACAGGGTACGGCCATCATCCGGCTGCCAGCCACGGGTGAGGTACTCCAGCAACCGGTACTGTAGCCAAGAAGTGTCCTGAAACTCATCCACCAGAATGTGCTGAATGCGGTAATCAAGCGCCAGCGCCAGGTCAGTAGGCCCCTGTTCATTCTCCAGTGCCTGCAACGCCCGTAGCGCCAGCTCACTGAAATCGGCTTCTCCGCTGCGCTGAAATACCAGTTGCAGCTCCGCAGCAGCATATTTCAACACCACCGCAGTAGCCCGCAACAGCTCAATATCCTCACCAACGAGCTGCGGCGACGGCAACAGCGCTACCCGTGCCAACAGCTCAAGCAGACTACCGTCCGTGCGCAGGCTGGCAAGCAGCTCAACCATGCGCTGCTTGGTCTCTTTAGCGACCTCTGAGCCAGTTGGAAACCCACACCCCTTGTCGACCCTGGTCCGCAGTGCACCGCTAGTGGTAAGGAGCAGACCCAGCACTCCCTGCCAGTAATCCAGCGCCAGTGCCGATGCGAGACTTGCTCCGGTTGGAGCGAGCTGCTCAGCCCACCGGGTTAATCTGGCCGCCTTGTCAGGGTTATCCTCGCTAGCTGCCAGCGCAGTCAGGTTGCCCCGTGCATACTCAACCAGCTCCACCAGCTGTTCGCAGCGTGACTGACCCAGCAATGCCACCAGCCGCTGCAGTTCCGCCTCAGCATTGCGCGCCAGCAGCTGCTCCATTTGCTCGGCAAACAGATCGAAGCCACCTTCTGCGGGCAGCAGTTTCAACCACTGGTCCCGTTTACCGAGCATCTCCACCAGCAGCTCCAGCAGCTGATCAGCTCGATTATCAAGATACCGTAACAGCACCAGCAGCTCGGCAGTCGCGCCGTAATCACCTTCCACCCCGGCCAGCAGCTGTTCAGCCGCCTGGCGATAGAGTCGATCGGCATCATCAACCGGCGACAGGCTGACGCCGCTACCAGCCAGAAGTGGTAACGCTGAAGAGAGCCCCTGTGAGAAGGAATCAATGGTCTGTACCCGCAACCGGGATGGCTGCATTAACAGCTGCCACTGGTGACGGTCACTCTGTTCGAGCACCCGCCGACCCAGTTCCCAGCCCTCCGCCTTGAACGGATCTTCCGGCCTGGCGGCCGCCGACAGGCGCAACTGTTCGATAACCCGCCCGCGCATTTCTGCCGCCGCCTTGCGGGTAAAGGTGATCGCCAGCACCTGTTCAGGTTCTGTCACGGTTCCGAGCAGCGCCAGATAACGTCGAATCAGTAGTTCTGTCTTTCCCGACCCGGCCGGTGCCTGCACGATACAGGAGACAGAAACATCCAGCGCCTGCAGACGCTGCTGGTAATCATCCGGCCGCTTCACTGGTTACCACCCCAGCCATCGGCAGCAGAATCCACTCCACCCGCTTCGCCGCCAACCAGCTTTTCCAACGGGCTCCGCTCCGCAATCCGGCAAACCAGGTCAAGCGAACAGTAGCGACACACGGAGTTATCCGCAGGCATCACCTCAGCCCTGCCCAACAGAAACTCCTCGGCAAGCTGATTAAGCGCCAGCTGCCAGCCCTCCCGTAACTGATCCCACTCCGGTTCCTTATTGGTTTTTTTCTTCCTGAAACCGCTATCACCGGCAACGACAAATTTCTGATCACCCGGTTTGAGTTGTGCATAGGCAATGGCCTGCGGCCTCTCAACCGCCATCTGATAAAGCGGTAACTGGGGCGCCCTCAGCCGCTCCTCAAA
The DNA here is from genome assembly GCA_052031065.1 of Immundisolibacteraceae bacterium. GTDB lineage: Bacteria > Pseudomonadota > Gammaproteobacteria > Immundisolibacterales > Immundisolibacteraceae > JBPEXY01. Next base: position 3,191 of record JBPEXY010000018.1, read on the forward strand.
CCACGGTTTGGCTGACACCGCACCGCTTTTGTAATCGATCACCACTTCACCGCCATCGGTGAGCGTGTCGACCCGGTCGATACGTCCATGAATGATCAGCGCTCCCAGAACAACTTCCACCTGACGCTCAAACCCGGTGACGGTAAAACCATCGCGCTCAAGCTCCTGGGTCAACCAGGAATCGAGCAAGTGACACAGCCGCTCATGCTCCAGCTGCCGGCTATTTGGCTGGAGTAGCTGGGGTATATCGCCTTTGGCCTGCTCAATTGCAGCGGTTACCGCAGCAGCAATCTCAGCCTGCAGGGACTCGCCCTGCAGCTCCATCAGCCGCTGTTGAGAAACAACTTTCTGCCAGAACTGTTCCAGCGCCGTGTGCACCAAACTGCCTCGCTGCATGAGATCCAGCGTCGATGCCGGCTCTTCAAGCGGATGCACATCCAGGCGCCTGACCAGATACCCTTTGAACGGACAGTCCGACTGCTCCTGCAGCAGCCCGGCACCGGCAGAAAACGGACGTTGATCGTCAGTAATAGGCAACCCGGTCGAATCGGCATAGTGCTCCAGCAAACCGCCGGATCGGCCGCTTGCAAACAACTGCTGCGCCGCCGGCAGGAATTGCCGGTCGGCTGTCACCAGCTGCGCTGATGACCAATCAAACAGCGGACTGCCGAGGTGGTCGCGCCCCTCATCCTGCAGCGGAAAACTGACCACAAACTCTGCAGCAGTGGCCAATCCCCACGCCCTGAGTCGCAGTTGCGCTTCCTGCAGACAGACCTGCGGTGAGCTGCCTGGAAGCTCATACCGCTGCTGCAGCGAGGCCGGTAAAAAGGGGTTAGTAGCTACAGGCATGGGTAGTGCGCGATCGTGCATGCCCACCACCCAAATTGCGTCAAACTGATCGGGCCAGGGTTCCAGTGACGCCAGTACCTGCAAACCGGCATCGCTGCGCAACGGCTGAAAGCGTCGCTGGGTTGCCAGGCTCCTTAACTGTGACCGGGCCGTGCGCAAATCAATCCGACCGACTATTCGATCAAGAGCAGCAAACTCACCAACAAGCTCCTGCCAGGCACTCCAGGTTTGATAAAGATCACTGTCCAGCTCCATTTCTGCAGCCCAGCCCCAGACCTGCAACCAATCACTAAAGGTGGCTCGCCATTCGCTCGGCAGGGCCATGCGCGGCACCGATTTCAGCAGCTCAATCGCGCCACCCACGGCATTTCTAATCGCCCCCAGTTCGCAGCGACCGTTACTATTGGTCGAGAGAACTCCGGCCACCCGGCCAACATCCGCCAGCGAGAGCTGCAGCCGACCCAGTTGCCGTAACTGGTAGTCAAGCTCTGCCTTGTCAGCATCGGGCTCAGCTGGCAGCAGAAAGGGGCTGACCAGAGCGCGACTAACCACCTCCAACGGAATTTCCCGGGAGCGCCCCGAGGTGAGCTGCGGGGAAAGCGCCAAAGGAATCAGATCGAGCAGGTTCAGGGTGTCGGCGACCAGACGATAATCTGCGAGTGGCTCACCCAGTGCCAGCGTGAAAGGTGGCAATTGGTCAACCGGGTCATCGACCAGAAAACCTGGCTGAAAAACCTGACGAAACAGGCGCTCCACCTGCGAACGTCGCTGGAGCAGATCGGGAACCAGCACCGCCAGGGTTTGCTGCGGATTCTGTTCCAGCCGCTGACGCGCCCACGCTGCGGCGGCAAGCAGCTCTTCACGCGAGTCCGCAGCCAGTCGAGCTGTTATTTCACCAGCTGGCTGTTCACTCCAGTCGGGCAGGTCAACGTTAACTTCAAGGCGGGCCAACGCATCGACCAGTCCCCGCTGCGCGGCGGTGAGTCGATCGAAACCGGCAAAACTTAACCCGGGCGCAGCTGGCAACTTCCCTTGCTGTTCCTGTTCCTGGGCTGCGCTATTACTGCTGGCGTGCTGACCAGTGCCATCGCCCGTTAGTCGCCACGATTCGATCAACGGTGACAACACCCGCTCATCACCAAGCTGCTGACACCAGAGTGCAAGGTCCAGCCAGCCGTTTTTTTGCAGCAGCTGACGGTACTGCGTTGCCCAGTCGCGATAGGCAGCGACTTCACTGGTGACGACGCCATTCAACTGGGGCGGAGTTACACACCAATCGTGCTGCAACTGCCAGGCAGCCTGCGCCGCACGCGCGGTGCGCTGCTGATCCAGCAGCTGTGGAGTACTGTCAGCGATGATCCGCTGCCAGATAATCACCGCCTCGGCCGGCCTCAACAGACGCTCGCCATGGGTCAGTCCCAGCTCTTCGGCCTCATCGCGGCAGCGACTTAACCACGCCTCCCAACTGAGAATATCGGGGGTTTGCCAAACCATCTGCCCCGCTTGCTGACAGTGCTCGCCATAACGGCGGTGCAGTAACCGGGCTAAACGTGAACTGGAGGTAATGGTGGTCTGACTCGCTAACGTTTCGATCTGCTTCAGTCCCCTGCTCCTTTGCAATTCGGCACCAACAGAAATTTCTCAATCCAGCCGCAGTTTCACAGCCTGTTCGCGTAGCTGAAATTTCTGGATCTTGCCGCTGGCAGTGCGTGGCATTTCATCAATCACCTCTAATCGTTCAGGCATATACTGGCGCGCCATACCTTCAGCAGCGAAGTACTGCTGCAGATCAACCAGTTCCAGGGCTGAACCGCTTTTAAGAGTGATAAATGCGCAGGCCCGTTCGCCAAGCCGGTGATCCGGCATCGCCACCACGGCAGCATCGACAATCGACGGGTGGCGATAGAGCAGCCCCTCCACCTCGGCCACAGGAATGTTTTCACCGCCGCGGATAATAATGTCCTTACTGCGACCGACGATACGAATATAACCGTCACCATCCATCACCGCGCGATCTCCGGTCCTGAACCACCCCTCTGGGTCGTGGTCATAGGCCTCCGGCCGCTTCAGATAGCCAACAAAGTTGGTGGCGCCACTGACCAGCAGGTCTCCTTCCACCGAGCGCGGGGATTCCTGCCCTTCGCTATCGACTACCTTTACCGCCGTACCCGGTAGCGCATTGCCATCGGTACCGAGAATTTTTTCCATGGGGTCACCCGGTTTAGTCAGGGTTACCACCCCACATTCAGTCATCCCCCAACCGGCATAGGCGTTGATTCCGGCGGCGGTGACCTGCTCGAGCAA
>JBPEXY010000180.1:0-10860 GCA_052031065.1 Immundisolibacteraceae bacterium
GTGCGAGCACTTCACTGGGCATCTGTTGTTGCCAGAGCAGTTCTCCAGATTCAGCAGAGAGAGCGAGCAGTTTGGCATCACGGGTGGCCAGGTAGATACGGTTTTCATCACCGCCAATACCACCAGCGATACGTTCTTCAAACCGGTTCGACCAGAGTTTTTTGCGGGTGCTGTAATCCCATGAGACGACCCCGCGGCGGTGGTCATCTATGACCGTAATCTGTTGATTAACCATCGCCGGAACAGGTTTGGGAAAACCACGGCCAACACTATCGCCAAGCGATTTGCGCCAGATCCTGACCGGCTTGAACTGGGGGGTAAATTCGACCAGCTCTGCAGCGTCCTTGGCTTTGCCTGTGCCCGAAAGCTGCTCCGAAATCCAGCCGCCGGTGTCGTTGGCGCGCTCCACCATGCGGTCACTAAAGCCACTGCAGCCGGAAACCAGCAGCATACCCAACACGCTGGTCAGCAATGTTCTGTTCATCGGTCGCTTCATCGGCGGCTACTCACGGCGTCGAGTTTCAGCTGTATCAGCTCGGCATGCCCTGGCAGGGCTTTGTCGACGAGGGTCAATGCTCCCTGATATCGGGTCAGCGCCTGTTGATAATCGTTCTGGGCGACAGCGATATCCCCTTTTAATTCCTCCACGCTGGCACCAAAGCTCGATGCCGAAACCTCGCTGATTACCTGGCTCGCATCTTCCAGACGGTCGAGAGCAATCAACACTCTGGCGAGGTTGAGCCGCGCCTGGTCCCGCAGCACCGGTTGCTCAGCGTGGTCCGCTACCCAGGCGAGCTTCTCTTCAGCCGCTTGCAGATCGCCCTGATTCACCAGCGTTTTCGCATCGGCCAACCCGGCGAGACTGGTATACGGGGTATTGCTGAACTGCTCGGTGAGCAAGGTTGCTGCCTGTTTGCGCTCTTCGATGGTGAGGTCGCGAGTGTAGTTCTGCTCATAGAGGGAAGACGCTTCTTCGAACTGCTGTTCGCGGCTCTGTTGATAGAAATTGACACCAATCACCAGGGCGATGCCGACACCGGCACCGGTTAAGACTGTACGTCCGTTGTCGCTCCACCACCGTTTAAGTGCGTCAAGCTGTTCGTCATCGTTTGTGTAATCGTTCATGGTATTAAAGTGATTCTCAGTCTGATTTATTGTCGGGTGGCCTTGTGACGTTGCCAGGGTTCTCGGCGCTATCTTTAAGGGGCCGTGCTTCGATCAGCCGCAGTGGCGAGAAACTCCACCAGATCGGTTTGGTCGATTGTTTCCTGCTGGTGGTTGTGCTGGTCGCGAAGAAATTTGATGCTTACCTGTTTGGTGGCCAGCTCCTGCGTACCGACAATTACGGCGATGTCCGCCCCCGCTTTGTCTGCGCGGGCCAGTTTTTTGCCCGGATTCCCACCCTGGTAATCAATTTCCACAATGTCGTGCGGCAACTTTAGTCGGCAGTTCTGGGCCAGGCCAAGAATAGTCGCTACCGCAGGTTGGTCGAAATAGATGAATTGAATACGGCGAGGTTGATTGGGATTGCCTCGCTGGGCCAGTAGTTCGACCAACCGTTCTTCACCCAGTGCAAACCCCACTGCGGGTGTGGCTTTCCCGCCCAGTTGTTCGACCAGGCCATCGTAACGGCCGCCAGCGCAGACAGTACCCTGGGCGCCAAGATCGTGGGTGATCCATTCAAAAACAGTTCGGTTGTAGTAATCGAGCCCGCGGACCAGTCGATCATTGACCTCATACTCCAGCCCCTGGCTGTCGAGTAGCGCTTTGAGTTGATCAAAATGGTCACGCGATTCGTTGTCGAGACTATCCAGCAGACTGGGGGCGCCCTGCAATAATTTCTGCGTGTCGGGGTTTTTACTGTCAAGTATGCGCAACGGATTGCTCTGCAGCCGTCGTTGGCTGTCCTCGTCGAGCCGGTCACGAAACCCCTGCAGGTATGCCACCAGGGATTGGCGGTAGCGCTGGCGGCTTTCACTATCGCCGAGAGAATTGATCTGTAGTTGCAGTCCGCTAATGCCGAGCATCTGCCATAGCTGTGCGGTTAGCAAAATCAGTTCGGCATCAATCGCCGGGCCGGGCAGACCAAAGCATTCGGCACCGATCTGGTGAAACTGTCGATAACGCCCTTTTTGTGGCCGTTCGTGGCGAAACATCGGGCCTGAATACCAGAGTTTGCGCACCTGATTGTAAAGCAGCCCCCGTTCGACACCGGCTCTAACGACGCTGGCGGTTCCTTCCGGTCGCAGGGTGAGACTGTCGCCGTTGCGGTCTGCGAAGGTATACATTTCTTTTTCGACGATATCGGTGGCGACGCCGATGCTGCGTGAAAAAAGCTCGGTGCTTTCAACCAGGGGCAGACGGATTTCACCAAAACCGTAGGTTAAAAACAGCTGCGCGGCGCTCTTTTCCAGCTGTTGCCAGTAACCGATCTGTTCGGGCAGAACATCGTTCATGCCGCGCACCGCCTGAAGTTTCTTACTCATGGTGCTGAATCTTTAATTGGGGAAGCCTGACTGCCCGATGGCGGATCGCCGTTTTCATTGTTGCCAGGCTTACTGCCGGAGCTTAACAGGGCGCTGATTTGAACCGGGTCCAGTTCGAATCGGGCGACCGGCCCCCGGCGTGGAAATGGATAGGGGGTGCCGTTTAGGTGCAGTTGCACCGCCGTGGCGTTGTTGAGGAATACTTTGACCGGCTGGGTCAGTGTCAACGTCAGATGGCTGCCCGCAGCTTTCAGGTCATACACCAGTTTTGTGCCGTCCATATCGCGAATATCAGTCAAACAGTCGTCGGTGAAACTGAAGCTGGCATCGATAGAGACGCCGGTTTCTGCGGGAAACGAGCTTTCTGCGGCAGCCGTGATGTTAGTGTTCTCCAGCGGGATTTCAGCGCTCATATTATTGTTAGCGACAGAAATCGCTGGACGCGGGGGGCCTGATTGAAGAGTGTGATCGATGGCGGCGCCATTCAGGAATCCCGGAGGGTCGTCGCTTGTGTTAACTGACGAGGGCAAAAAAGTTGATGTCAGGAACAGAATTATCAGCGCCGTTGCCACCAGTAGAACGACTAACCGGAGGCGATTTTTTTTGCTGGGCTGGCGGGGTCTGTTGAGGCTGCTGGATGAGCTGCCGAAACCACCGCTGGTAATCGCTCCCGGCTGCGGTGCGTTGGTGAGTCGTGTGCCGCGCGGAACCTGGAGTTCAAAAGCGGCAAGCACTTCGGCGGAATCGATCTGCAGATACCGTGCGTAATTGTGCAGGTAACCGCGCACGTAAATTCTCGCTGAGAAGAGACTATAGTCGTCAGCCTCCAGCGCGGTAATTTTGTCCTCGGTTAAACAGAGGGCATCGGCTACCTCGCGGAGCGATCGCTGCTTGCTCTCCCGGCTCTGTCGCAATAATTCGCCGACACTAATCGTAACTGATTGTGCCAGGTCGTCGGCCTGCTCGTCCCGCTCGGTCACTGTGAGAACAGGCTCTGTGCCTGATCAGAATCGGGGAACAGATTACGCAGCGACAGGGAATAACTCGCTTCCATGTCCCTGTCATCCAGGGCCCGGCCGATCTGAACGCCTAACCATAGACTTTCTGCAGAAGGACTGGCCACCTGTCGGAATCGCTTCAGGTAATCAGCCGCCTGTTCATGGCTGCCACGTCGGTGAGCCAGGTCGGCTAGATAGTAAAGTGGTTGGGGTAGGTCAGGAGCTAGCTGACGGGTTGTGCGCAGATAGATATCTGCCTGTTTCAGTTCGCCTGCTTCCAGCGCGCAAATACCGGCGTTGTAATAAGCCCGCCAGGGGGTGCTGTAAAGCGGATTTGCAATGGCGCACTGGAAGCGTCGATCAGCGGCCAGATATTCTCCCTGTTGGCAGAGAAAGTAGCCGTAATTGTTATTGATTTCGGGGTTCCCGGGTTCGAGCCGTAGAGCGCGCCTGTAGCTGTTCCTGGCCTCGTCATGGCGTTTCATCTGCACGTTGAGAAGCGCCAGGGCTGCATGGGCCTCAGCTTGCTGCGGTGCTAGCTGAATACTCCTTTCCAGCGCGGTTAGCGCGGTTTCGTGGGCGCCTTCCTGCATGTAACCAATGCCCAGACGCAACTGCAACTGTGCTGCCGTGGGCTTTTTGGCAAGGCTTGCCGAGTTCTGCGGTTGCGGCTCGCTGCAGATGGCTGGCACCTCCTGGTCGCCAAACCCGGAGCGTTGCGAACTACTCGCGTCGGGGTTGAGCGAGTTTTGTTGCACCGTACAGCCAGCGAGAGCGAGCACCAGCAGCGATATGCCCGGCCGCCAATTTGCTCGAGCTGTAAATCTGGTTCTAGCCATTAGCGGACACTCCGGCTGACACGGTCTGTGGCGTTATCGACGGATCGGCGTGGTTGATCTGCTCTGTTTCCCGTGCGGCGGCGTTGCTGGCGCGGTAGCACCTTGCCAACCAGCTGGCCACAGGCGGCGTCAATGTCGTCCCCACGAGTGCGACGGACGGTAGTGATGTAGCCGGCGGACATCAATATCTCCTGGAATCGACGAATCGTCTCTTCCGCGGATCTTTGATAAGGCGCTTCTGGAAATGGGTTGAAAGGGATCAGGTTTATCTTTGCAGGGACGTGTGCCAGCAGTTTGGCCAGCTGTCGCGCCTGCTGCGGAGAGTCGTTGACTCCTTTGAGCATGGCATATTCGAAGGTGACTTTCTGTCGGCTTTCATCCTTAACGTAGCTGCGGCACGCATCCAACAGCTGCGCGATGGGGTATTTGCGGTTTAGCGGCACCAGCTGATTGCGCAACTGGTCGTCGGGTGCGTGTAACGATACCGCCAGCGCGACTGGTACTCGCTGTTTCAGCTCTTCCAGCCGTGGAACCACCCCTGCAGTGCTGACGGTGACTTTGCGCCGCGAAAGCCCGTAGGCGTGGTCGCTGAGCAGAATCTCTATGGCATCAGTCACCGCGTCCAGGTTGAGTAGCGGTTCGCCCATACCCATAAAAACAACGTTGGTGATGGCGCGGTCGACGGTAGAGGTCGGCTTGCCGTTGCGGGGATTCAACAGCCGGCTGGCGGTCCACACCTGGGCAACTATTTCGGCGGCAGTGAGGTTGCGATTAAAGCCCTGGCGCGCCGTGGAGCAGAAGCTGCAGTTTAACTGGCAGCCTACCTGAGATGAGATGCAGAGAGTGCCGCGGGTGCCGTCGGGTATATAGACTGTCTCGATATCACTACCGCCGGCCATTCGTAGTACCCATTTGCGGGTGCCATCTTCGGCAGTATGGTCAGATACGATCTGCGGTCCGGTGATTGCTGCTCTTTCCTCAATCACAGACCGCAGACGTTTGCCAATATTGGTCATCACCGACAGGTCGTCGACCCCGTATTGGTGTATCCACTGGAGTATCTGGGCGGCGCGAAAGCGCTTTTCGCCCATCTCTTCAAAGAAATTCTCGAGCGCCGACAGTGGCATCCCAAGCAGGTTAAGACGCTGTGCCGGTTCGGCACTGGCGCTGGTCGAGATTGTCACTGGCAGAGCGCTCGAGTGGTCGCTACGTTATCGAGTGCGGGGGCAGAGATCGAGATCACTGAAAAAGAACTTGATCTCCGCTGCTGCTGTATCGGCTCCGTCGGAGCCGTGGCAGGCATTCTCGTCAATGCTGGTGGCGAAATCGGCACGAATGGTTCCGGCTGCTGCTTCAGCCGGGTTAGTCGCACCCATGATGTCACGATGGGCGGCAATAGCGTTGTCACCCTCAAGGACGGTGACCATCACCGGACCGGAGGTCATAAACGAGACCAGGTCATTGTAAAAAGGACGTTCTTTATGAACGGCGTAGAACTGACCAGCCTGTTCGGTGCTCAGGTGCATCATCCGCGCGGCGACAATTGTTAAATTGGCTGACTCAAAACGGGCGTAGATTTCACCGATGTTGTTGTTGCCGACTGCGTCAGGTTTGATGATGGAAAGGGTGCGTTCGAGAGCCATCTGTGTTGAGTTTCCTGGATTAAGTGAAAGGGAGATAAGGTCTGCGTTGGCAGTCTGGAAACCATTGTGCCGGAATAGAATGGGCATATGGTTCTGCGCTGGCCACAATTCACCCGCTGGATGGCGGGTAAATCGGCGTTATTTTACGCGAACAGGGGCTGGTTCAGCCAGTAATGAGACTGTTTTGGTGCATTTGATTCGCCTGACTATAGTGTGGTGGCGCGTTGGTACCGCATCCTCCTGCCGTTGGCGAGTCTGGCCAAGGTCGCTGCAGGAGCGTCGGTGAAGTCGCCATAATCCGGCTGGGTAGAGAAAGAAAGATGGTATTCGTTGCTGTTGTTGGCTAATCAGTACTAAAATAGTCCTCTTGCTGCGATCGCCACCGTTTGTGATCCAGTGTTTTAATGAATGTCTATGTCAGTCTGCCGCCCCTGGGGTGTTGGCTTTATGCTCAAAATCAGCAAATTAACCGATTATGGAACCGTTGTGATGGCTGGCCTGGCGGCTCAGCCAGAGCGGCTGGTGAAGTCGATAGAGCTGGCGGAAGAGGTTGGGGTGGCCCATCCGACCGTATCTAAACTGCTGAAGATGTTGAACCGTGCTGGACTGGTTGAATCTGCACGGGGTGTCAACGGTGGGTACCGACTTGCGCGCTCGCCTGAGCAGATACCCATTGCCGAGATTATCCAGGCGCTGGAAGGGCCCCTGGCGTTAACAGAGTGCAGCGCCGACGAGGGCAATTGCGAGCAGGCGGATGGTTGTAGCGTGCGAGTGAACTGGCAGCGAATTAGCCGTGTTGTTGCCGATGCCCTGCAGCAGGTGACGCTAGCTGAACTGCTGCAACCGGCTGAGCATCCGTTGCAGTTTTTTGGCGGCATCGGGTCGCAGAGTGATAAGACAGTGCGCAAATCGCAGTTGCTGCTGTAACCGTTAGGCGTTGAGAGAAGTCTAACTTTTGATTAGACCAGTTTATGGTCAGTGAGTGAATTTATGTCGAGTGAATCGCAGGAAATAGATCGCTATATCAGTCGCGAATATGAGCACGGTTTCGTCACCGATATTCAACAGGATACCTTCCCGCCGGGCCTTGATGAATCGGTAATCCGAGCCATTTCGGCGAAAAAAAATGAGCCCGAGTTCCTGCTCGAGTGGCGGCTGCAGGCCTTTGAGGTATGGAAACAGATGGAGCCGCCACAGTGGGCCCATGTTCACTATCCGCCAGTTGATTTTCAGGATATCAGTTACTACTCAGCGCCGAAGGCCGACGCTGACAAACCGCAAAGCCTCGATGAAGTCGATCCGGAGCTGCTGGAGACCTATGAGAAGCTCGGTATTCCGCTGCATGAGCGCGCAGCACTTGCCGGGGTTGCGGTGGACGCGGTGTTCGATAGTGTCTCGGTGGCCACCACTTTCAAAGATAAACTTGCTGAGCATGGGGTGGTCTTCTGCCCTTTATCAGAGGCAGTACAGGATTATCCTGACCTGGTACAGAAATATCTTGGCAGTGTGGTGCCAACCGCAGACAATTTTTATGCGGCGTTAAACGCGGCTGTTTTTTCTGATGGTTCGTTTGTCTATATCCCCAAGGGTGTGCGTTGCCCGATGGAACTTTCCACCTATTTTCGGATTAACGCCTCTAACACCGGTCAGTTTGAACGTACCCTGATCGTGGCTGACGAAGGCTCTCATGTCAGTTATCTGGAGGGGTGTACCGCACCCATGCGAGATGAAAACCAGCTGCATGCAGCGGTGGTCGAGCTGGTCGCGATGGAAGATGCGCAGATTAAATATTCCACTGTTCAGAACTGGTATCCCGGCGATAAAGAGGGCAAAGGCGGCATCTATAACTTCGTTACCAAGCGTGGTGACTGCCGTGGCGATCGGGCCAAGATCTCCTGGACTCAGGTGGAAACCGGCTCTGCGATCACCTGGAAGTACCCCAGCGTGGTGTTGACTGGCAATGACACGGTTGGCGAATTCTATTCAGTGGCTTTGACCAATAACCATCAACAGGCCGATACCGGCAGCAAGATGGTCCATATCGGTCGCAATAGCAAAAGCACCATTGTCTCCAAGGGCATTTCTGCCGGACAGGCAGAAAATGCTTATCGGGGCCTGGTCAAGGTGCTGCCTGGAGCCTCTGGCGCGCGTAACTACACCCAATGCGATTCGCTGCTGATCGGTAGTCGCTGTGGCGCCCACACTTTTCCCTATATCGAGGTACAGGAACCCTCGGCACAGGTAGAGCACGAAGCGACTACCTCCAAAATTGGGGAGGATCAGCTGTTCTATTGTCGTCAGCGAGGTATTGGCGAGGAAGAGGCTGTTTCGATGATCGTCAACGGTTTCTGTAAAGAGGTGTTTACGGAGTTACCAATGGAGTTTGCCGTCGAAGTTCAGCGTCTTCTGGGTGTCAGCCTGGAAGGTAGCGTCGGATAATTTGGTGTTTATATAAATGTTAAAAGTCAATAACTTAAAGGTTAGTGTTGAAGGAAAGTCTATTTTAAAAGGGCTTTCTCTCGAGGTTGGTGCGGGCGAAGTGCACGCCATTATGGGGCCCAATGGCTCCGGTAAGAGCACCCTCTCCCATGTGCTTTCGGGCCGTGATGGCTACGAGGTGGTCGATGGAACGGTAGAACTGGATGGTGAAGACCTGCTGGCAGTCTCGCCGGAGGAGCGTGCCTGGCGAGGGCTGTTTCTGGGTTTTCAGTATCCGGTGGCGATCCCGGGGTTGAATAGCTCAGTGTTCATGCGTGAAGCGGTTAACGCCATGCGTCGGCACCGCGGCGAGAATGAATACGATGCGATGGATTTTCTCTCGCTGGCGCGGGAGAAGATGAAACTACTTGGTATGGACGAGAGTTTCATGACCCGGGCAGTCAACGACGGATTTTCCGGCGGTGAAAAGAAACGCAACGAGATTTATCAGATGGCGCTACTGGAGCCGCGGCTGGCAATTCTCGATGAGATCGACTCCGGGCTGGATATCGATGCACTGAAAATTGTCGCTGAGGGTATTAACAAACTGCGCAGCCCCGAGCGGTCGCTGATTATGGTGACCCACTATCAGCGCTTGCTGGACTATGTGGTACCGGATTACGTGCATGTCCTCTCCGGCGGTGAAATTGTCCGTTCCGGTGGCCGAGAACTGGCACTGGAACTGGAGTCGAGTGGCTATGGCTGGCTGGAGAAACAGCCGGTGGCTGCCGGCTGATGGTGGCCTCGACGGAGGTTGTTGATCGCTACCAGAAGCAATATCAGCAACGTAAACCAGAATTGCCAGGAGCTTCTACTCAGCGTGATCGCGCGATGCAGCTGCTTGCAGAAGCGGGATTTCCCACAGCAAAAACCGAGCGCTGGCGCTACACCCGGCTCAATCGCGTTCTGAAACGTGAGCTTCCACCTGCGCAAAAAAGTGGGGGTGAAGCAGCTACTAATGAGCAGGTGGCCGAGTTTGTCGAGCAGGCTGCTAAGGCACTGGCTGACGAGCAGCAGACGCTGCTGGTGTTTCAGGGTGGCTATTTTCGGCCTGAATTTTCCACCCTCACGGAATCGTCAGGCACAGTCGCCGGTGTCGAGTTTCAGCCGCTTGCAGGTGCATTGGAAGCGGATGGTGCGCAGCTGCTGAGTCCGCGGTCGGGAGTTGATGGTGCCTTTGATCAGCTAAATTGCGCCATGGTCGCTGATGGTGGTGTCGTGACCATCACTGAGGGCAAACATCCCAGAGTAACCCTGCTGGTGATCGGTGAACCGGACCGCGACGCCTACTGGCAGTTGCAGGTCAAAGCCGCAGAGTTTGCGCAGGCGGAACTGGCCATTGTTTTCGCTGGTCTCTCCGACGCGGCGCAGTACAACTCCAATAACCTGATTCATCTCGACCTGGGGGCCGGCGCACATGTGAGTCTCTCGCAATTGCAGCTGCAGGGTGGTGGTGCATTTCACTACTCATCGTTGCAGGCGAATTTACAGCGTGACAGCAAGTTGACGACGCACCTCCTGACTCTCGGTGGCGGATTATCTCGTGACGACGTCGATATCAATCTCGCTGATCAGGGTGCTGAAGCGGAGGTTAGCTGTCTGCAGTTATCCGGAGGGCAGCAACATGCCGACCACCATCTCACTGTCGAGCATGCGCAGCCCAACTGCATCAGCAGGGTGAGTCATCATGGGCTGTTTGCCGGGCGGGGACGCGGGGTTTTTAACGGCAGAGTGCATGTCCATAGCGGCGCCGATGGCACCGACTCGGAAATGAATAGCGCTAATCTGCTGTTGTCACCAAAAGCGGAGATCGATGCCAAGCCGGAACTCGAAATCTATGCTGATGATGTCAAATGTAGTCACGGCACCACGGTTGGCGAGTTGAACCGGGATGAGCTGTTTTATCTGCGCAGTCGGGGGATTGTCGAGGCGGACGCACGTCGGCTATTACTGGATGCGTTTGCAGCCGCCAGCTTCTCAACACTCACAGATTCGTTGAAAGAATATGTGGCTGGGCAGGTGGTGGAAAAACTGGGTCAGTTAAGTCATGAATAACATCAATGACCGGATAACCGGAGACCAGGCATTGTTACAACAGTGGCGTGACGATTTTCCGATTCTGTCGCGCACCGTTCATGGTAAACCGCTGGTCTATCTCGACAACGGCGCGACCACCCAGAAGCCGCAGGTAGTGATCGACGCGGTTCGGGACTACTACCAGACCAGTAATTCCAATATCCACCGTGGCGTCCATTATCTTTCTGAACAGGCTACGGCAGAGTATGAAGCTGCCCGGGAGACGGTACGTTCTTTTCTTGGCGCCGCCAGTACCAGCGAGATTATCTTTACTGCTGGCACTACAGCCTCAATTAATCTGGTCGCATCCAGTCTCGGGCTTGACCGGCTTGCTGCCGGG
>JBPEXY010000181.1:0-2309 GCA_052031065.1 Immundisolibacteraceae bacterium
GTTGGTGGATTCATTGGCGAAGCGTGGAACCTGACCCTCTCCGAATGGTATCGCTACCACGAGTTGATTGCGGAGGCGGTCGCTGGCCGCATCGACATCTCCACCATTATCCTTGATCCCAGTGCCCGCCAGGCAATAGAGAAAATCAATGCAGTGGAACAGATGGGGTACCGCTCTGCCGAGGTGATGAATCCAGCAGTACAGCTGAAGGCGGATGATGAGATCTACTCCTTCTACCGCTACATCACCGACCGCTCCGATATGGCCATCATTCTCTATCGGACCCCCGTATCCGGCACCGTGTTGAGTCTCGAACTGCTACAGCGGCTTGCCGATCTGGAGACCCTGGTCGGGGTTAAACAGGGCAGTTTGAAACGTTCCGACACGATAAAGCTGCGCAGGGAGTTGCGCGATGACTTTTTTGTCAGCGAACCCATCGAACAATATTTTTACGAAGACCTCCGCTCCGGCTATCAGTTTATCCAGTGGGCCGGCTACTACTTCACCAGCTACGGCAAAAAACGCACCGTGATTCAGGAGTACAAAAAAGCGGCTGAGGCTGGCGAGTGGAACAGTGCCTATGAACTCTGGGAATCGCTGCGTGAAGTCTCCGGTTTTGTCGAAGATATGACTATCTGGGAGCTGGCCAGGACCGGTACCTATGCTTCGGCGTTTGCGATTCTCAAGCCCTGGTACGATGCCATTGGCCTGCACGGCGGTCACGCGCTGGCCCCGGTGGAAGATGTCTCGCCGGAAAGGCGCGAGTGGCTGGTCGACAAACTCTGCTCACTGGGGATCGCCTGATTCAAACCGGGCTCGTTCCGGTAGAAGTGCATTAACAGAGGCACCGTGGAACTGCCGGGCAGGCGGGGGTAATGGCGAGCGCAGTTGCGTAGCGGGAGCGGAGCGTGGCTGTTTTTCGCAGTCTGCTCAGTTACTCAATGGCGCCGCCGCCGTGTAGCCAACCAGCACAGGCCTCACCAAGTTCCACTATCGCCCGCTGTTCGTAGGCGTCTATCTCCTCGCTGGACAGGATGTCGCGCCAGCGGCCGTTAGTTCCTTTATTGATGAAAGATTCCCCACCGCCTTTCCACATGGCACCGCCCATGGGTGCAGTTTTCTGGGCATTGGCTTTCATCCAGTCGAAACTGCAGTACTCAACGATTGTGTCGAACCGCTCACCCGCATCGATCTCAAGAAAATCAGCGATGCGCCCAATTTCCCCCGTAAGGTCTTTGCGCAGGTCATTGAAATGGATCATCAGCAGGTTGGGTAGATCGTGTACGGCCCACCAGCTGCGAATGCTCGACCAGAATGGCCAGAACGGGTGGCCATCACGTTCCATCCAGTCGCGAAAATAGTCGCGGATATCCTTCGGTGGCGGCTCTATCGGTGGCCCGACGCGGCCCGGAGTGTTATTAAGAGCGTCGTACCACTGCTGAGTCGCAGTCACATGGTGGTTGTACATGCTCCAGACTACATCGCGGCCATCACGGGCAACGTAGATATATTTTGCTTTGGGTGAGTAGACCAGTGCATCTACCGGTAAGTGGGTTTTTATAAAGCGGCGGTGCTGTTGGCTTTCCAGCATCGCAAACTTGTCCGCTTTCGGCGCAATGCGAAGGTCCAGCCACGGCGAAATGTTGGCAGCTTCCAGCTGTGCATCACCGCCAAAAATAAGCTGACCCACAATCTGCTGCATCCAGGTCGTGCCAGCTTTGGCATAGGTGGCGATAACAACGTCATCATTACGGAACTCAAAGTCGTTCCACACCGTCGAGTCGAAATGATGGTTGTGAAACTCGCGGCGTTTTACTGGATAGACAATTCTCTCGTTCATCGTCGCTCTCCCGACAGAACTATTGGTAGCCGTTGGTGAGTGGGTTGATGACTTCATCGTGCCACCAGGCACAGCGCCAAACTTTTAAGCTTCTGCAGGTTTTGGATTTTGTTTGGTTACAGAAGCGTGTGTGGGCAACGGTTTCACTGTCATCGAAGTCGACTCGGCCACCAGCGATTTAATAAACCGTAAGCCTGATCATGCAAATTACTGGCTGTCACTGGCCATGAAATCAGAGTGATTTGTATCTGACACCAACTATTGTGGGCCGAACAATACATCAAAAATGCTGAAATGCACGACCTGACTCCGGGTGTGCTGTGCTTTGCATATGGTGATTATTCAATGAGGTCCATTGAAGACTGGCCTGGGGCATTATTCGACAGTCAGTCACGCGGTGGATATTTGTCTAAAATGTGGCATTGCAAGACGCGACCCCTTGGGTTTTTTTAAATGTGGCATTGCAAGA
>JBPEXY010000182.1:0-6317 GCA_052031065.1 Immundisolibacteraceae bacterium
AGGAAAACCTCGGCCTGGCACCTGTGGATGTGGAAATCACCATCAAGGAGCAGCAGCCCTACCAATGGGGGTTTCGCGGCATGACCGGCGATGAGGCGACAGACCTTAACTACAAGGTGAAGGTTTGACCTGGCTGGTTAAGGATTAAGTAGCGGGCAAAAAGAACCGAAAACGCCCATTCCGAGACCTCTTAACGACCCACCTAAACAGCCAGTCTCACCGCCTGGCGCACCTGCTCTTCGGTAGTCTCCACCCAGTCGCTGCCGGCCGGCACCACCACCCCAACGCTACCTTTTCCTGAGGGGAAGATCACCACCTGGTGACCATCGAACTGTTCACTCTGGCGTTCTTTTACCTGATGGTGGGGCATCAAAAACAGCGTGTAGCGCCCCATATCGGTATTGACCAGCATGTGCAGCGCGAGCCGCCCATGGATGCGGCAGTGGCCGGCATAGCGCACATCGGCCAGCGAGCCGTTTTGCTGGGCGTTACCAATCTGGGCACCGAGTCCGGCGGCAATCTGGCTCACTTTTGCCAATGGCATTGGCGCATCGGCGGCGGTGCGGTAGGCGTGGGATTCGAGCGCGTGGGCCAGCAGCGCCTGGTCCAGCGGCGCGGGGCCGTAAAAAAGCCTGAGTCCGCCGCCAATGGCCAACAGCAGGGTCGCGGCAATGGCGAAGTGACGAACTGTCCAGCGCGGCGCGAAGGATTTACGCAGTTTTATACGTGACTGCAGACCTTCTGGCGCGGGAATTTTTAGTGCCTGCGCAAGTTGTGACTCAAACTGACTTTGCTTCTGATAAAAGCGCTGGCATTCACCGCAGTGTTCACGATGGTCATTGGCGTCGGCACCAAGTGCTAGCCCCTGTTCCAGGCAGGTACGGCGAAATTCAACACAGTTCACTCTACTGCTCCCTGCCGGGCAGGTTCACCCTCTGCCGACATTAAGGTCATTAGCTGTTTGCGCGCGCGAAACACCCGTGTGTTCACTGTGCCTGGGGTGAGGTCCAGCATCTCGGCAATTTCATTGCTGCTGTAGCCGCCGATGACCTGCAGCATCAGCGGTTCACGGTACTCGTCGGCAAGCATGGCCATACATTGGCGCAGTTGCACCACCTGAGGGTCTATTTCGGCGTGCTGATCGGCAACTGCATCAAAATCATAATCGTCTTCAAACCTGGGAGTTTTACGCTCATACAGCCGTGCGTGTTCGCGACGCAGGATGGTAAACAGCCAAGTCTTGGCCGCCTTGTCGTCGCGCAACGCATGAAGCGATTTCCACGCCCGTAAAAAAGTCTCCTGCACGATATCTTCCGCGACCTGTTTACTGCGACTTAGCCAGTAGGCGTAACGGTAGAGATCGGTCGAGTAGACGGTGACCAGCGCGTCGTAGCGCTCCTGTTTTGAGCTGTTCATGTTGGATGTGACCGCAGCGTCTTTCATTTAATTACACCGCCAGTTTATTTTTACGCCAGGCAAGGATACACAGCTTACCGTACAGACAATGGTGGGTTCAGCTAGAAACGGTCGGGCTGCCCCGACATCTGACTGCGAGTCTGCTTAGGAATCTGATTAATGCCCTTGTCGCAATCTATGCTCAGCACGATAATCGCACTCTGGTATTCAATGTTTCAATCTTCTACCGAGGGCCGGTTACGATGAATGAGATCACCCCAACTGATGATTCCCAGGCGACAGTCTCTGACGAGACGCTGGTGGTGGATCAGGAAAGTCGCAATCTGGCACTACTGATGTGGATTGGCACCATTTTCCTGAGCTTTATTCCGGGCCTGGTGGTTTACCTGGTGAAACCAGACGATGGCTATCTGCAGGATCAGTCAAAGGAGGCCTTGAACTGGTCGATTACCGCAATCATCGGTTATTTTGCCGGCGCACTGCTGACGATTATCCTGATCGGCCCGCTGGTTATGTTCGCGGTGGGTGTTGTCAACCTGGTCTTTGGCGTGATGGGTGCAATGGCCTGCTCAAAGGGCGAAACCTACCGCGTGCCCTGGGCGTTGCGGCTAATCAAGTAATCCATTCCCAACCGCAGACAGCCTTCCCCGGTACGCCAGGCTTGTTGCCTGGCGTATTTACGCAGCTTATTTAAAAGAGTCGAGCGTCGGCTCAACCCCTTCGCCAGTGCCGTCCCAGGCGGCGATCTCGTCGACCTCCTGCTTCTGCTCCGGGGTCAGTTTCCAGCCAGCGGCGGCGGCATTTTGCTCCACCTGTTGCACACTCATGGTACCGGCGATGACCGAACTGACCTGGCGGTGGGCAAGCAGCCAGGCAATTGCCAGCTCCAGCACGGTGTGACCGTGATCCCCGGCCCAGGCGGAGAGCCTGGCCACTATCTCCTCATTGCGCTGGTTGCGTTTGCTGCGAATCACCGGGCTGTTGGCAGCACCGCGTGAGCCAGCAGGCGGGGGCTCGCCGGGGCGGTATTTGCCGCTGAGAAAACCACCCGCAAGGGGGAAATAGGGCAGAAACCCAACCTCATACTCAGCGCAAAAAGGCAGCAGCTCCAGCTCTACCTGGCGGCGTAGCAGGCTGAACTGGTTCTGCGCACTGACAAAGGGTGCCCAGTTATTCTCCCGCGCCACTTCATCAGCCTGCAGGTGGCGCCAGCTGGCGTAGTTACACTCGCCGATATAACGCACCTTGCCGGTGACGATCATCTGGCTGAGGGTGCCCATGATCACATCATGGGGAATCTCGTCAGCGGGAAAATGAATCTGTAGCAGGTCGATTCGATCCGTCTTCAGCCGCCGCAGGCTGGTCTCCACGTGGTTACGAATTCGCGCCTCCGGCGATTCATCCCTGTCGAGCCCAAAAAAATGGAATTTGGTGGCAATCACAAACTCATCGCGGCAGCCCTGCAGCGCATCGCCGACAAACTCCTCGCTCTCGCCGTTGTTATAGAGATAGGCGGTGTCGATGAAGTTGATGCCCAGCTCCCGCGCCCGGGAGATATTCGCCTGCGATGCCTGGCGGTCGAGCCGCGGCGCACCAAAGACATTCCCGCCCAGCCCGACGGCGGATACCTTCAGATCAGAACGGCCAATGTTGCGATATTCCATTGCTCTTACTCCCCCTGACTAGCTAATGCTGTTCAGAATTCCCCGGCTATTTATCAACCCAGGGTCTATCGCTTCCAGATCGCCGCCGGGTGTTCCCAGAGGCCCAATCGAATTTCTGGCCAACGCCTTCCTCCTTCACTCACCAACGGGAGGGTGCCCTCCAGGTTGATGGCTGTGAAAATCCCTGTGATGATGTGCAACAGCATAGCGGGCCATACCGTCTGCTAACAACCGGGCAGTCGAAGATAACGAGGAGATAGGAAATGGCAGGAGTTCGCGTGGTAGTTACCATCAATTTCCCCAGTAGCGAGATCGCCGAGCAGGCGGCAGCGGGCATGGTCGAAGCCCACGCGCCGATCCGTGAGCGTGAGGGCGCGGTGCAGTACGAAGTGTTTCGCAGTGCAGAAGACCCGTGCAAAGTAGTGCTGATGGAGCATTGGGCCAATCGGGAGCTTTACGATAAACACTGGAAACAGCAACTGGCCGCCGGTGGACCGGATCTGGACCCGAGCGTGAAGATGGGTATTGAGTTCTACAATTACGAAGAGTACGCCATCGACGAGGATGGCCACTGGATGCCGGCAGACCCTGCCGATCGCAGCAAAACCATCCGCTGGAAGTAACCAACCTTAAAGATTGGGAACTGGAAACTAAAAAGGGAGCCGTTGCTCCCTTTTTTTGGGGGCTATTTGTGGACTAGCGGCAGCCAGCCAGAAGGCTCAGCCGGTAAAACAGCTCAGCTCCATATCGCCCACTGAGGTGGTGACAAACCGCGTATCAGCCGCAATTGCTGCTACATAGGGTGCGGCTGCTTCATGGTCGACATTGTCGGCGGCAACCAGCGCACCCGGCGCCAGGCGCGGTGCCATGAGTTCCAGCATCGGCAGGTAGAGGCTTTTCCAGCCATCGAGAAACAGCATATCGACCCGACCTTCGACCCCTTTCAGGGTCTCCAGCGCATCGCCTTCGAGTAACTGAACATGGTCCTGCAATCCAGCACGCTGGATCAGTTCGGCAATCGCCCGGCATTTGTCGGGGTGCACCTCAGTGGTCACCAGCCGGCCACCGGTGTCGCGCGCCGCCGCGCCAAGGTAGAGGGTACTAATGCCGTAGGAAGCGCCAAACTCCACCACCGTCTGGCTACCGCTGCTGCGCGCCAGGTTATATAGCAACTTGCCCTCTGCGGCGGAAACGCCGAGATAAAACTCACCCATGCGAATCAGCGGATCGGGGCCACTGTTCTGGACAGGTGGTTCTGCCTGTTGCGCGGCCTTGCGGGCAGACCAGCGCTCCCCGTCCAGCGCAGCCTCTTTCTGCAGTCTATCCAGTTCCGCCCGGATCAGCGGATCGCTTAACGAATTCATCAGTGTGACCTTATCCTAAATCGCATTGGTGACGTCACCAGGCGCGTGAGCAACGCGCCTAGAAGCCAAAAAATGGCTGTAACAGGCGCGGGACGATACCGCGAAAATGAAGCGGAGCATCAGTAGCGACCAGACAGATACACTCCTGATCGCGGTCGACTATCGGTTGGTGTTCAACGTCCGGATCGAGATCAGCCACATCACCAGGCTGGAAACGACCCAGCTCGTCACTGTAGGAGCCGGACAGCACCAGTGTCAGTTCACTGCCCTGATGACTGTGCAACGGCATACTGGTGCCTGGCGCTATCGCCAGCAGCCTCAACCCCTTGTCAAAACCGGGCACCCTCGCCTGACGCATTCCAGGTCCGAGGGAGCGCCATTTCACAGCCTCCAGTCCGCCCTGAAGCTTTGACGCCAGCGGTTGCGGCAGTTCACCTGCGTCATCATGGATAATCGTCGGCAACATCTCGATGTCGTCATCCTGCAGTAGCGACATGAGCGCCTGCTTGCGTTCGGACTGGACGGGAAGCCTGGACAGGTTTGAATGGTCCAAAAGCGCACCACCAACATGTTCCGCAAAGTCCAGTTCCCGCTGACACTGCGGACACTGCTGCAGATGACAGCGCACCACCAGTTCCAACGCTTCATTGAGGTTGCCAGCAGCAAGCGCCATCAGGGTTGAATGATCAATATGATGATTGGGCTCCATGCCTACTCACCTCGTTCGTCTACAGTGAACTGCGCCCGTAACTTCTTAAACGCCAGTCGCAAATTGGATTTGACCGTCCCCAGCGGAAGACCCAGTGCAGCCGATATTTCGCTGTGACTCTGGCCAAGAAAATAGGACGCGTAAATAACGTCAGCCTGCAATTTGGGCAGTGCCTCAATGGCAAGCATCAGGCGCCGTTCATCACCACTGGGCTGGCTGTCGCCAGCCGGCGCCTCAAGTTCGAGCTCTTCAATCGGCAGGGTTGGTTGATTACCGCCGCGCACCTGCTGCCTGCGTAACCGGTCAATGTGCAGATTACGGGCAATCTGAAACAACCAGGTCGACACCGCCGCTTTCGCCGGATCAAACTGCGCCGCCTTGCGCCATACCGCCAGCATTGCCTCCTGCACCACCTCTTCCAGCGCTTCGCTGGAGGTTCCCAGCCTGTAAAGGTAGCCATGCAGACGCGGGACGAAGTGATCGTACAGCAGCGCAAACGCCTCGCGGTCGCGCTGCTGCGCGACCCTGATTACAAGATCTGCCAGATGGCTGGCAGAGGTCTGCGTGGACGGCTCCAAGAGAGATGCCTCCCTGTCGGGTATTGGTAGTACAGCAAGAGAGTTGATTGCAGTCATAGTACCAGCGTTTACGCCACTAATCCGCCAGTGGATCACAGCCGATGCTGGGTCACCATCAGGTCGCTACACCGAAACAAAATTTGTGCTGCGCTCGGTGATCCGCACCTGCAGAAAAGGCGTAAGTGCTGCTACGTAACCCTTCTCCCAGATCGAGGGACAGTAATGAAACGCAAACAGATCGCGATAATTGGCTCCGGTATAAGCGGACTCTCCTGCGCGTGGCTGCTGGCCAGACAGCATCAGGTGACCCTGTACGAAAAGGATGATCGCTTCGGGGGTCATAGCAACACCGTGGATGTCACCGAGAAAACTCATCAGGAGCCGCAAGCACTCGGCGTGGATACCGGCTTCATTGTGTTTAATGACCGCAACTACCCCAACCTGGTGCAGCTGTTCGATCATCTGCAGGTGCCCACGGTCGACACTGACATGTCTTTCTCAGTCTCACTGAACCAGGGACGACTGGAGTATGCCGGCTCCAACCTGAACAGCCTGTTTGCCCAGCGCGGCAATCTGGTCAATCCGC
>JBPEXY010000183.1:0-5836 GCA_052031065.1 Immundisolibacteraceae bacterium
TGATACTGCACGAGGCTACAGAAGCCTTTGGCGTCGGCGCTGAGATCGCAGCCCGCATGGCTGACATCGGCTTTGATGAGCTGGACGCCCCGATCATCCGTCTCGGTGCACCTTTTGTACCGATACCCTACTCGGTAGCACTGGAAGCAGACTTCGGTCCAACCGAGCAACAACTCGACGACGCAATTACCAGGCTACTGCAGTAATGACTGTTACAGTTGCCCTGTTTCCATTCCGTTCACCTGGCTCAGAGAACCCGGACCGGCGATCACAACGCAGCTACCAGACGGGTTTAACCTCCAAATTACCCAAACCCATCTAACCAGAACCCATCACGTAGAGACTCTTATGGCGCAATACCAGAACATCACCTACCAGATTGAAGAACACCAGGCCTGGATCACCATCAACCGACCGGAAGTGCTCAACGCCCTCAACATCGAAACCCTCGAAGAGCTGGAACAGGCTTTTGCAACCGCAGAGCACGACCCTGAAGTCCGGGTGATCGTGTTCACCGGTGCCGGCGACCGGGCATTCATTGCTGGTGGCGATATTGCCGACCTCGACTCACGCCAGGGCATGGCCCACTATCAGGAGTTCGGTGAGGTGATTCACCGGGTATTTCGGCGCATCGAAACCAGCGACAAACCAACCATTGCAGCGGTGAATGGCTGGGCGCTGGGCGGTGGCACAGAGATATTGCTGGCCATCGATATTCGCATCGTCGCCGACAGGGCCAAACTCGGTTTACCGGAAATCAACCTCGGTATTTTCCCCGGTGCTGGCGGCACCCAGCGCATGATTCGGCAGATCCCTCAATGCCGCGCAAAAGAGCTGATGTATACCGGCGAACCAATGAGCGCCGCAGAAGCACTCGGGTATGGGCTGATCAATCGCGTCGTACCAGCCGACAGCCTGATTGACGAAGTCAAGCAGACCGCCGCCAAAATCACCAGCAAGTCACCTTTAACCCTGAAAATGCTGAAACGTTCAATGAACCACGGCATCGACATGCCCATGGACGCCGCCCTGCAGTATGAGCAGTCGATCATCAGTCTGGTACTGGATTCAGAAGATGCCCATGAAGGCTGTCGCGCGTTTCTGGAAAAACGCGACGCCAACTTCAGAGGAGTCTGAAGTTTGTCCGTACAGAACCTGAAACTGCCGCAGTTTGGGCTGACCATGACCGAAGCGCTGATCGCCGAATGGGCGGTCAAGCCGGGGGATCGGTTCGCAGCTGGCGATCTGCTTTACGTCGCGGAAACCGACAAGATTGCCAATGAAGTTCTTGCTGAACAGGCCGGTATAATCCATGAAATTCTGGCCACACAGGGCGAGACAGTGGCAGTGGGCATGCCGCTGGCGACCTGGCAACCGGAATCGGGCGATACCACCAGCCACGCCGCTGACCCACCCCCGGCGGTGGAGAATGTCAACCAGGAGCTACCCGCCGCCGGTGTATCGGGCGCTGAACAACCTGAACCGCAACTAACCCGGCAAGCACCTGTAGTCGCCCCACGCACTGCTGATGGAACGCGTATTATCGCCACCCCCCATGCACGCAAACTGGCACGCGAACTAGGGGTCGATCTGCATCAGGTTACCGGCAGCGGTCCCAAGGGGCGTATTCGTGCCGCTGAAGTTCGAGACGCTGCGGAAAATGCCGTTGCCGGAGTTTCCACAGCCGGAGCTTCCACAACTGGAGCTTCCGTAACCGGGCCGGACATTACAGGCACCGCTATCGACCCATCGTCCGGTGCCACCAGGCTTGCACCGGGCGGCGACATGCGTGCGGCCATCGCCCGGCGCATGAGCGAGTCTAAACAGCAAATCCCCCATTTCTATCTCACTGCCCATGCCGAGATCAGCGAACTGCTCTGGCTGCACGAAGGCATGAAACAGAAACCAGAACTGGCATCACTGACCTTAACCCACTGGTTCGCCACTGCGCTGTCGATGGTGCTGGCAGAACAGCCGAAGTTCCGTACCGTCTATCATCAGGGCGAGTGGCTGCAGCTGGAAAGTGCTGCTATCGGCCTTGCGGTGGCAACCGATGCCGGACTCTATGCGCCGGTAGTGGCTGATTTGAGCGACAGCTCTCTGGGCGACAACATGCTGGCAATCAACCAGGTGATCGACGCCTGCCGCGCCGGTAACCCACCTGACGGCAGCCTGTCCGGCGGTGCGACCACACTGACGAACCTCGGCGGCTACCCGGTGGAGCAGGTTTTCCCGATTATCAATCCAGGGCAATCCAGTATTATTGGCGTTGGCCGCACCCAGCAACTGTTCCGCCCCGACGCACAAGACAAGCCGCAGCTTTGCCGTGAACTACCGCTGGTGATCGCCTGCGACCATCGCGTTTTTAACGGTACCGATGCCGGAGAGCTCTTGCAGAGGCTCACTGAGTTACTGCAACAGCCGATGTTGATACTGGCCGGACCACGCCGAAATTAACAGCCTGATTCTCTTTAACGCCCCCTTTTCCGAATAGTAGCCGAGGCAATCTCAAATGGACTTCTCCTTTACCGACGAACAGCGCATGATCCAGGAAACAGCAACCCGGATTGGCCAGCAATACGGGCTGGAATACTGGCGCGAACACGACAAGGCAAAAAAATTTCCCACTGAATTCTGGCAGGAAGTCTGCAATGCAGGCATTGCCGGCATGACCCTCGACCCCGAACACGGTGGCAGCGGCCTCGGAACTTTGGAGATGTGTATCGCCATTGAAGCCCTGGCCACCGGTGGCGGTGGTGCCACCATCGGTCAGTACTTCATGCTCAACCCGATTTTTGGCGGTGTTGCGATCAGCAAATACGGTAGCGCGGAGATGAAAAAAAACCTGCTGCCACGCCTCTGCGAAGGCTCGGTAAATTTCTGCATGGCGCTGACCGAACCGGATGCCGGCACCAACACCCTGTCGATCTCAACCTTTGCCCGTAAGGTTGATGACGGCTGGATACTCAATGGCAAGAAGCACTGGATCACCGGCACAACCACTGCGGAAAAAATGCTGGTTATAGCCCGCACCATCAAACAGGAAGATGCACAGCGTCGCACCGACGGTATCACCATGTTCATGATCGATGTCGAACGCGAAGGGTTGACCCATGGCCGTATCGACAAATTGGGTACCAACACCCTCGACTCATCCACGATCTTTTTCGATGATGTCAAAATCCGCGCCGATGAGTTGATTGGCACCGAAGACCAGGGCTTTTTTGAGCTCCTTGATGTCCTCAATACCGAACGGCTAGCAACCACTGCAGCGCTGGTGGGTACCGCCGACCTGGCGACACGGCTGGCGGTCGATTTTGCCAACGAGCGCAAGGTTTTCGGTAGCACGCCAATTAGCGCCTACCAGGGCATACAGTTTCCGCTGGCTCAGGCCCACGCGGAAATCACCAGCGCCCGGCTACTCAACTTCAAGGCTGCCACGCTCTGTGACCAGGGTGAGCAGTATGGTACCGAATCAAACCTGGCCAAGCTGCTCGCCTCCCAGGCGTGCGACAAAGCGACCATGCAATCCATGCAGACCATGGGTTCCATGGGTTATGCCAGCGAATACCACGTTGAACGGCTCTGGCGCGACCAGCGGCTGTTCCGTTTCGCACCGGTTTCAGAAGAGATGATTCTCAACTACATCGCTCAGCATGAGCTGGGGATGGTCCGTTCTTACTGAATCGGCTAACGGGAGGAGCACACCATGGTCACCATGAGCACATCGATACTCTGGCAGGCACGCACCAACCCCCAGCGACTCGCGGTGGTTTACCGGTCAGAGCGTATCAGCTACTCCGACCTTGCCGACCGGGTTCTGAAACTGGCCGATTTCATGCACAGTCAGGGAGTACGCAACGGCGATATCGTTGCCGTGCTGATGCTTAACAGCGCCGCCTTTCTGGAGATTGCGCTGGCCACCAGCCATCTTGGCGCTGTATTTCTGCCCGTCAATTACCGCCTGGCGCAGGAGGAAGTGGCCTATATTCTTAACCACGCAGGCGCCAACTACCTGTTTGTTGACGACCATCTAGTGGAAAAATCGGACTCGTCGGTAACCCGCTTTATCGTCGATGAGCCGACCCAACTCGATACGCGTCTGCTGGGCGGCAACCTCAATCCGGAGCTGGCGACCCCGGCGGCCAAAAAGCCCGATGACCTCTACCGGCTGATGTACACCTCCGGCACCACCGGTCACCCCAAGGGGGTGATCCACCGCTACGAAAACTTTTACTGGAAAACCATCGACCACACCATGGCGCTGGGTCTGGACCGCAACAGCAAGGCATTGGTGGTCGGCCCCATGTACCACATTGGCGGACTCGACCTGCCTGGCTTTTCGGTACTACTGCACGGCGGCATGCTCTGTGTACTGCGCGAATATGACCCGACAGAAGTTTTTACCGCCATTGAACGGGAACAGCTCAACTGCGCCTGGATGGCACCGGTAATGCTCAACGGCCTGCTTAATCTGCCTGACTGGCAGCGCTTTGATCGCAGCTCGCTACGCTGGTCAGTCGGTGGTGGTGAACGCACCCCGGAGCCCCGAATCCGCTCCTTTACCGATCTTTTCCCCAATGCCCGTTACGTCGATGGCTACGGTCTGACCGAGAGTTTCGGCGGCGACACCATCATGGAACCGGGCTACGAACTGAAGAAAATCGGTTCGACTGGCCGCGTCGTCGCCCATGTGGAGCTGACCATCCGCGACGACAACGGGGCGCTGCTGCCGGCCAACAGCGAAGGCGAAATCTGTCTGCGTGGCCCCAAAGTCACCTCCGGGTACTGGAAAGACCCGGAGAAAACTGCCGCCAGCTTCTATGACGACTGGTTTCGTACCGGTGATGTCGGCTACCTTGACGAGGATGGCTTTCTCTACCTGACCGACCGTCTCAAGGACATGATTATCAGCGGCGGTGAAAATATCGCTTCCTCAGAAGTGGAACGGGTAATTTATCAGCTTGATTCAGTATCAGAAGCAGCGGTCATCGGCGTGCCCGATCCCGAGTGGGGCGAACGCCCGGAAGCGTTTGTCGTCCTCCACCCGGATCACCAGCTGAGCCTGGGACAGTTGCAGGAGCATTGCCGGGAACATCTGGCTGGATTCAAAATCCCCAAGGGGCTGCACCTGCTGGAAGCACTGCCCCGCAACGCCTCGGGCAAGGTGCTGAAACGCCAGCTACGAGAAGCTAACGACCGGTAGCGGGCGCTACCAAACAATGTGCTCATACTGCACCGGCGGCTACTCTAGACCATGCTCAGGCTGTTCAGCAGACATTTGATCTCCCTGCTCGACGCACCTGCTGCGGCGGTAAACATTTCAGTCGCAGTGCTGTTGCTATGCGCAGTGCCACTGCAGAGTACAGCAAACAGTCCACCCTCACCGTTGCACCAGCTGGTCAACCCACTGCTTACTGAACACCCGGGCAAGAGCGGTCTGTTTGTGCTTGAAAAGGGCGAAACTGCTCTATTGTCACGCGCCTGGATGATAGACCACGCCGAACACCGGATCGATATTCAATACTTTATCTGGAGTACCGACAATATCGGCATTCTCGCGGCTGAAGCGCTGTTACGCGCGGCTGATCGCGGCGTGTCGGTACGCGTAATTGTCGATGATTTGATGATCGATGCGGAAAACACCACGCTGCTCGCACTGGCTCACCATCCACAGGTGGATATCCGCGTGTACAACCCGCGCCACCGCGTTGGCACATCGACACTGCAAAGAATACGCAATCTGCTGTTTGATTTTCGGGGCAGCAACCAGCGTATGCACGACAAAACAGTAACCGTAGACGGCCATGTAGCGATCACCGGCGGTCGCAACATG
>JBPEXY010000184.1:0-2587 GCA_052031065.1 Immundisolibacteraceae bacterium
CTCCCACAAAACTTTGAATTGTGCAGGTGGCTTTCTCGCCCTCAGTGGCCTCACGAATAGTTTCGAATAGATGAGGCCACATGCACGTGCTCAGTACATTTGAATCTTTGGGATGGAATCCCGACGTTCCGAAACGATTTTGATGGATCATGAAACAGCCTTTCGTCTGCCCGACGGACTTGGCTCTTGTTGCGAAAGGGCATGAAAAAGTTCAATCGTGAACAACTCGCAGCCAATCGGAATTTTATGTTTTGATTTCAATGGGCTATGGTGAAATGAGTTGCACACGGATCAGCGCAAACCCGCTCTACTCGTAGACGGGTTGATTCCGCCCAAAACAGTATTTCATAATGAAATCAGATTGATAGATCCCGAATTCGCGGGGTAGGGTGTGCTCCTGTTTCCAGCCACGGTCAACGATCCAGGAGAAGCGAGAAAAGATGCTGATGGGACAAACCCATTCCATGCAGATGGATTTTGAGCCAAGCTGGCGTTTGAGGTTGTTTCTGGTCCGTTTCCGGGTTGTCTGGTGTTGAACGGAAGCCGTGCGAAAGCGGACCGTCTGGTCACGACCCATTGTGGACATAAATGGCCAGGCAGCAAAATTGCCACCGCTTCTCGGGGATGGCACCAAATCCAGCTGGCCATGTAACATTCTCTTCGGGGGACCGTCGCTCTCGTTAGGCATCGCCCAAATTGTGCTGCATTGTGGCCAAGGTAGACTTGAATGCTTCCAAGTCCTCACCCTTTATTCCCTCAAGCAAGCGCGCATAGATCTGATCCGCCTCGACCCGCATTTTTGGAAGCAAGTCGATTGCAGCGGGCTGGAGGTGCACTTGCCACACGCGCCGGTCGTTTTTGGCGCTGCGCCGCTCGACCAAGCCCAGATGTTCTAGCCGGTCGATTGCTTGCCCGATGCTTGCCCGCTCCAGTTCAAGTTGTCCGGCCAGTTCCGTCTGGGTCATGCCGGGTGTGCGGTAGAGGTAGGCCAATGCACGCCACTGGGTACGGGTGAGGCCAAACTGTTCGACTGAAGTGTCGAAGGTGCGACGCAATCGTCTTGTCAGCTCTTCCAAGAGAAAAACCAATCGGTCTTGATCGGTCAGGAAGGCTGCTGCCTTTTCGTCGGCATCATTCTCGAACTTGGTTGCCATGCAGAGCACCTTAACACAGCACCGATTTAGATAAAGTCATTTACTGTAAGGCAATTTACAATATAGTGGTTTGCGATATGGAAAGCGTGACCACCAAAATCGAGGGATCGGGAGGACTTTCCCTTGCCGCAGAAGTGGTCGGTGACGACAGCGCCATGCCGGTCCTGCTCGCTCATGGTGGCGGCCAGACACGCCGCGCGTGGAAGCGGGTAACTGGTGATCTGGCCAGGGCTGGCTACCGCGCGATTGCCATTGATATGCGCGGTCATGGTGACAGCGAATGGTCTCGTAGCGGAGCATACGAAATGCGTGACTTCGCCTCCGATCTCGTTGCTATCGCTTCGAAGCTGGATCGCAAGCCAGCCCTCGTGGGTGCCTCTCTTGGCGGGCTTTCCGGGATTATTGCCGAAGGATACCTCGCCCCCGAAAGTTTTGCATCGCTAACACTTGTTGACATTGCTCCGCGCATGGATGCGGGCGGCGTGATGCGCGTAGTGGGCTTCATGGAAGAACATGTCGACCAGGGCTTTTCTTCACCTGAAGAGGCGGCAGAAATTATCGCCCGCTACATGCCCCATCGCCAGAAACGCGGTGCAGGGGAAGGACTGCGCCGCTATTTAAGGCAGAAGGGAGATGGCCGCTACTATTGGCATTGGGACCCTGCGTTCATCCGCAACATCATGACCGCTAAGCGAAGCGATCCGAACCATCAGGAACGGCAGTTCGATATGCTGAGCGATGCAGCAAGTCGGCTTTCCTTGCCGCTTCACCTCATTCGCGGCGGATCGAGTGATCTGGTTTCCGAAGACGCAGTGACACATCTGCGCGGTCTGGTTCCGCACATGGAATACACCGACATCGCCGATGCCACCCATATGGTGGTGGGTGATGCGAATGACACCTTCTCGATTGCTATCGTCAATTTCCTGATGCGACAGCACAGCCCCGAAGAGCCGGTTTCATGAATCAGAATCATACCCCGATTGATCGTGAGCGTCTCCATGAGATGTTGCGGATTGCCCCGTTTCATCGATGGCTCGACCTCAAGATTCGGTCAGTTACGCGTGATCAACTCGTGATCGAAATGCCCTGGCGTGATGAGATTGTTTCCAACCCGATGATTGGTTCGGCCCATGGAGGGGTTCTCGCGTCATTGATCGACCTCACAGGGCTTTATACCCTGCTTGCGCACGGTGTGACTGCGAAGGCGACCGCTGATCTGAGGGTCGACTATCACCGCCCGGCGACCTCTGGACCGCTGATCGCGACTGGTCAGGTGGTAAAGGCCGGGAGACAATTCTCGGTTGCCGAGACCAGTGTCACAGGGCCCGATGGCAAGCTGCTCGCCAGCGGCAGAGGTGCCTACATATGCTAGCGCGCCTTGCTCTTGGTGGGTTGGCTGTGTTTGCGCTGACGTTGGCTGGCTGTTCAGG
>JBPEXY010000185.1:0-2701 GCA_052031065.1 Immundisolibacteraceae bacterium
GCATGCTCTTCAACCAACAGATCCGTTTTCTCTCGTGATGCCTCCTGATAGGCATTAATTCCCGGTGCGGCGCTCATCCGACAAACCTCTGATTGCTGAGTAACACCCGTTCAAGAAAGAATTCCAGTCTGGTAGCTGAGTCCCCCTCTCTTTTGGGCCATCCGTTAACTGCCTGCGCAAGCTGGCGAAAAGCCAGCGCTGCTGGACTGTTGGGATACTGCTGGGCAGCACTGACCTGGCGTAACCCGGCCTGGCGCATGGTCGAGTCCCACGGCACCACGCCGAAATAATCCAGCTGTACCTGCAGATAGCGCGACGCGACCCGTTCCAGCTTGTTATAGAGCTCTCTGCCCTCTTCATGGCTGGCGGTCATATTGGCTACGACGTGAAACTGTTTGATTCCGTACTCGCGCCAGAGCAGCTTGATCAGTGCGTAAGCATCGGTGATAGCCGCCGGGTCCTCACACAGCACCACCACCACATCCTGAGTTGCAGCACAGAAATTACAGACGCTCTGACCAATCCCGGCGGCTGTATCGACTATAAATATGTCTGGCACTTCCTGCAGTTCACTGAAGGCGTGAATCAGCCCTGCCTGTTCGGCTTGACTTAACGCCGCCATACGGTGAATCCCTGAGCTGGCTGGCACGATCGTCAATCCATTCGGGCCCTCCAGCAGCACTTCATCAAGAGCGCACTCTCCGCTAAGTACGTGAGAGATATCAAAACGAGCATTGAGTCCCAGCATGACATCGATGTTTGCCAGGCCCAGGTCAGCATCCATCAACATCACCTTCTTGCCGGTCGCAATCAACGAAATCGCAAGATTCAGGGCAATACTGCTTTTCCCTACACCTCCCTTACCACCGGTAACCGAAATGGCTCTCACCGTCTGCGGCAGATGTTGACTACCGCTGGGTTCCTTGACGCGTTTAACCTGCATGTGAGGCATCCTGTTTTCTGTTTTGGATTGAATCGATGGCGTGATCATGTTGCGCACTACCTGTACTCGGTTGGCTTCCACCCGCGGAGGACGCTTGAAAACGGGCCAGTACACGACCGGGATCAAAAGACTCGAGGTCACTGCCGATCCCTGGTCCAAAGGACTGCAACACCCCGTTGAGCCGCTGTTCCAGCAGACAGCTGAGCACCGGTCCCGGTTGACGGATGGAATCTAGGTGAGTAACAGCGCAAGCCTGCGGAATGGATATGCGATAACGACTTACCGTGTCGCGATAAAACTGTGGGGAGCCGTACGCAGGCAACACCAGCACCGTCTGCAATTCAGCAATCGCCAGCTCCATCAACTCCCTAAGAAGGCTCTGCAGCTCCTGGTCACGGCCGGAATAGCCACCCGTATCGACAACCACTAATGATTTATCGGTAAACTCGGATAACGCCTTTTCCAGCGCAGCACCATCCTGGACAAATCGAACCGGCATCCCCAGTAACTGGCCATAGAGCCTTAACTGATCCTGCGCTCCAACCCGCTGGTTATCCATACCGATCATCGCTACCTCACTAATCCCGTGGAGGTTTGCGAAGCGGGCACACAGACCAACGGCAACGGTGGTTTTACCGACCCCGGACGGCCCTACCAGGGCTATACGACCACCAGTTTCAAAAATTGGCGGTTGTTGGCTACGGAGCTTTCTCTTCAACAGGGTCAACGCCAACTGCAATGCTCTCTGGCGGTCGTAACCTTCAGGAATGTCGGCCAGCAGCGAGCGACTGGTTTCCGCGGTGAACCCGGCTTCGAGAAGCTTACGTACGGCCAGGGAGATGTTTGGTTGATGGCTGGCTGCTCCGGACCAGACCATGTCCAGAAGCTGATTCTCGATCAGGTCACGTAGCGAATCGACACTGCTGTGCATTTCCTGCATTAATGGGTCGGTCGCCCAGACCACCTTCGGCGTGGAACTCGCCCTACCATCCTGGAGAAGTTCTTCGTGGTCTGGAGGTAACGCGCCGTGAGCAGTTGACGATAACGTGTTACCAACCGCGCGACTTTGCGCAAAGCTACCCATCGATGGCTCAGTCCATCCCCCACCAACAGATGCTGAAGAGGCCAACGATGGCGAGGCGACAAAAGCATCTTCGGCCAGTGCTCTGTCATCACCCTGATCGGTCACCGATACCCGCGCGCCGGCATCGGCGGGCGTCTGTAGCCGGGTTTGGTCGTAATCGACCGCACAGACGATTTCAACCTTTCCGCCACGCGAATTGTTGGAGAGGATTACCGCATCGGAACCTAGTTCATTGCGCACCTGAGCCATCACGGCACTCATGGTTTCAGCGTTGAATCTTCTGATTTTCATTGTCCTAACCTGGCTGTTTGGACCCACATCTGCTTAGCCACCAACCGTCGCAACTACCCGAACCTGCTTTTGCGGTGGCAGTTCGCTGTAGGCCAGAACGTTGAGTCCAGCCACCGTATGCTTGACAAAGTTGGCAATGGACTTACGTATTTCCGGTGGTACTAACAACACTGGATTCACTCCCTTTAACTCCTGCTGTTCGGCTGCACTGGCAAGACCATCTCGCAGCTGCTCCGCCAATCCCGGCTCAAGAAAGCCACTTCCCTGAGTCGCTCCCCAGGACTCAAGCAATATGCGTTCCAACTCCGGCGCCAGGGTCAAAACGGTAATCTCCGGCTCATTTCCACAGAGCTGGTGGACAATCGCGCGGCCCAGACCAATAC
>JBPEXY010000186.1:0-14904 GCA_052031065.1 Immundisolibacteraceae bacterium
TCTCCCGGGTCGCCCTCTCTTTGAGCGGTTTCTGCCAGCAGATCGGCGAGTGTGCGCAGATCGCGCAGCGCCAGATTGAGACCCTGTCCTGCAACTGGATGGATCTGCCTGGCGGCACTACCAATCAGCAACAGTCTGTCGGCAAAGGGCCTGGGACAGCTAGAGTGGATGAGCGGAAAGGCCACTCTGTTCCCCGCTGCTAGAAAATTGCCGGCGGCGAAGCCAAATCTGGACTGCAGTTGCTGGAGGAACTGCTCTTCCGATAGCTCCAGGATTGAGTCCACTTCGTCAGGGCGCAGACACCAGACCAGAGAATAGTACCCTTCTGCAACCGGTAGTAGAGCAATGGGCCCGGCCTCGTCGAAACGCTCCCAGGCGCGCCCGTGATGAGGCCTGGAGCCCCGAATCTCCGCACAAAGCGCGCTGCTATGGAGGTCGGTCAGCTTACAGCGAATGTTGGCGGACTGTCTTAGTGGGGAGGCCAGGCCGTCGGCGCCGATAACCAGTTTGGCACTGACTGTCGCGCCATCTTCCAGCTCAACCGTGCCGCTATGTGGCTCAGCATGAAAGCCGATTGCCCTGGAGCGATAAACCGTGACGCTGTCGTTAACTCCTCGCTCAGCGCTTAACCAGTGGATCAGTTCGGCCTCGTTAACTACCCAACCGAGCGCGTCGCGATGAATATCCCTTGCTGAGAGGCTGCAGCGTCCCAGTTCTCCTGCCCGCGAGACGTTAATATCGGTAATCGCGGTAGCGTGATTGGCGATAGTTTGCCAGGGTGCGACTTCTTCAAGAATCCGTCGCGATTCGTGATTTAATGCGATGCTCTTCTCGCTCGCGCCTACCCAGCCAGGGTCTACCAGCCCGATGGTCCACGATACTGGCGTCAGCATCCGCACCAGGGTGTGTGCCACCGGGCCGCCGCCAACAACCAGCAGGTCGAAATCAGCCATCAGCCGCGCATCAACGCCTCAACGTCGTCAGCCTGTTTGGGAACATCGCCGGTAATGATTTCACAACCCTCTGCGGTGACCACCGCATCGTCTTCAATACGTACGCCAATATCCCACCAGGATTCATCGACGCCTTCGCTGCCGGCAGCAATATAGATGCCCGGTTCTACCGTGGTTACCATGCCGGGTTCCAGCTGGCGCCAGACGTCATCAATTTTGTAATCGCCGACGTCATGGACATCCATGCCGAGCCAATGGCCGGTGCGGTGCATAAAAAAGCGTTTGAAGTCCCCGCTTTCCAGCTGCTCATCGTAGCTTCCGTGCAGAATTCCAAGATCAATCAGGCCTTCCACGATTACCCGTTGTGCAGCCTCATGGGGCTGGTTCCAGTGGTTGTTCGGCACCACCGCCTCAATGGCGGCGAACTGCGCCTCCAGCACCAGGTCATAAATGGCCCGTTGTGGCCCACTGAAACGGCCATTCACCGGGAACGTGCGGGTGATATCAGCGGCGTAGAAGTCGAACTCTGCTCCGGCATCGATTAGGACCAGATCACCGTTGCGCAGCTTCTGGTCATTCTCGGTGTAATGCAGGATGCAGCTGTTGGCGCCGCTGCCGACGATCGAGTTATAGGCGGGCCAACGGGCGCCGTTACGCATAAATTCGTGGTGAATCTCGGCTTCCAGCTGGTACTCCATCATTCCCGGTTTGCAGCTCTGCATGGCGCGAACGTGGGCAGCAGCGGTGATCTTGCCGGCGGTACGCATGGTGTCGATTTCGGCGGCACTTTTAAACAGTCTGTGTTCATGCAGCAGATGGTCAAGGGTGATGAACTCGCTGGGAGTCTGTACGCCGGCCCGGGCCTGGCCGCGCAGCTCATTCACCCAGGACATCACCCGGCTGTCGAACTCAGACTGCTTACCGATACCGTAGTAGATTCGTTGCCGGTTTCTCAGCAGCTCCGGCATCCGCTGATCCAGCTCACCGATATCGAAGGCCTGATCAGCGTCGAAATTTCTACAGGCTCCCTCCGGGCCAGCGCGGCGACCGTCCCAGGTCTCCCGCAGTGGGTCTCGTGGTCGGCAAAAAAGAACGAATTCGCCCTCTTCCCGTTCGGGGATTAGCACTGCGACTGCTTCTGGTTCGGGGAAGCCGGTCAGATAGTAGAAGTCGCTATCGGGCCGGAAAGGGAACTGGCAATCCCGATTGCGGTTCAGGTGGGGGTTGGTGTTGATAATGGCGACGCCCTGATCAAGTTCCTTAAGCAGGTTTTTTCGCCGTTTTCTAAACTCTTTTTTCTTCATCGGTTTGGCTGGGTAACAGGCGCTAAGGCCTCTGTTAGTGGAGGGTTTCGTCTTCAGGCAGCATCGATGCACCTGTTCGCGGAGTGACCAGTTCAGTAACGATCAGACTTGCCGCAACCCGTACATACTCGTGAAGCTCGTAAAAGGCTTCCTCCTCCAGCTCATTTTCGTCGTCACTGGTTGCCTGGCTGATCTGCTCAAGATCGTGTAGTGCTTCAAAACTATCGTCGGAGAGCTGGTCGCGCAACGGCTGCTGGTCTCCCAGGGTTGCCAGAAAGCCGTAACACCAGGCGGCCAGCGAATCAGTGCGGTCGGCCAGTGGCGAGTCTTCATCGACGATCAGGGGCTGAAAAACCTCATCGAAGCGCAGCAGCTCTTCACTACGCAGCTGTAACACCTGATGACATTGGTTGTGTATCTCTGGTGTGATTTCAGAATCTGTGAATAGCAGTTCCTGAAGTTCATCCGCAGTGCCGCCACGGGAAATCAGGCCACACACAAAACCGTCTGTTTCAGCGAGATCAGAGGCGTTTTGCAGTCCCGACCATTGATGAAGAATGTTAATGTATTCAGATGATTCCATAGCTGGCCAGGATTGGTTAGCGGGTGGTGCTGACTGGGTTGAGCCCCTAAAATCGTGTTTTGATGGTGGTGCGACAGGCTGCAGGAGGGCGTTTCCAGAACAAGGTTAGTCTACCACCACCAAAACGGGCGTTCTGGAGAGTCGGTTTGATCGCGAGCATTGAGGTTCTTGACCATGAGTGAAGAGGTAAGCGAGTCTGCAAAAGGCCTGGATCTTGATCAGCTTGAGCAGCGCATCGAACAGCTGGTAGAAAAAATTCAAGCACTGACCAGCGAAAACAGTTCGCTACGTAATCAACAGGAAGGGCTGTTACTGGAGCGTGCCAGGTTGATTGAAAAAACTGAAACTGCGCGCTCCAGAGTGGAAGCGATGATTTCGCGATTGAAGGCAATGGAGCGAGAATGATGAGTGGCGAGCAGCAAGGGGTTCCGGTACGGGTTCTGGACCAGGAGTATGTGATTTCCTGCACTGCGGAAGAGCGCCAGCAGTTACTGACCTCCGCCAGTTTGGTGAATCAGAAAATCAATGAACTGCGGGAAAGTAACAAGGTGTTGGGTAACGAGCGGTTGCTGGTGCTGGCGGTGCTGAATATTGCTAATGAGCTGCTACTGGCAAAAGCGGACAATGAAGAGTATCAACATTCTCTAGGGAGAGTGGCAAAGATGCAGAAGCGGTTGGAGGGCGCGTTTGCCAGCATCGTATAAGATGATTAACTTTGGCAGGCGATTCAATCGATTTGGATAAGCGCTGACAGTAGTAAGGTTTTCTGTGTTGTAGTCGCCGACGGTCAATTAAAAATAGCCTTGGGGTTGCTAAAGATTTAAGCGTAGAATCCGCCATCTCTGTTTATGGTACCCACTGTGGTGTTCGAGAGCGACAGCTTAATTCTTGAACCACTTTATGTTCGATTAGGAAGCTATTCCCGGTAAAGGTGTGCAGGCCCGCCGCGTAGCGGGAAGCCTGATTTGCCGTATCAGTTTCCACCCTGTTCCTTGGGTTCGAGATCGGACGTCGTAACGGCACTGGCGGTGGGTGCCTCCTTCCTGATTAGCAGGCGAAGGATTGCCCGCTGGGCTCAGCCTGTTTCAGTTCGGGTCCTTGTCAGAGCTGCAGCGATCACGACAAGCCCTCGTCGAGTCTTCGATGGATGAGAAGAGAGAAGTCAGTTCATTTGCCGATTCAGTTGCGCTGACCCAAAGGGCCGAAACGCGGCGTCGGATTCGTAGCTGCCGTAGTCAGTATGCTTATCGGAAACAGGCGAGAGCCGCGCTGCTGCTGGCGCGGCGAGTGGCGACCAGCAAGCCGTTTTTAAAAGCGCGCCGGCTGGCGCTCTACTGGCCGGCTGATGGAGAGATTGATCCACTGCCGCTGGCAACCCGGGCCTTCGCTATGGGTAAGCGCTGTTATCTACCGCTATTACCGGTTAAACCGTCAACCAGAATGCGTTTCGCAGAGTTGACAGCCGATTCATCCCTGTTAACGAATAGATACGGTATTCCCGAGCCAAGGGTGAAAGTGCGCGATCAGTTGCAGGCCGACCAGCTTGATCTGTTGCTGGTGCCATTGGTGGCTATGGACCGGGCGGGGAACCGAATCGGAATGGGGGCGGGTTTCTATGATCGCACGCTCCAGCCGTGTCGTGACAGGGCGTGGCGCCCGGTGCTCATGGGAGTAGGGTATCATTACCAGCTGCTCAACCGCATTGAAGCCGCGCGTTGGGATGTGCCGTTGGACTGGTGGGCAACAGATTCCGGAGTCAATCCAACTCTACCTAATGTAGCTAACGAATAGTGGGAGTGGTGATCGCCGGTGAGTGCCTGCGCTAAACAGTTTTCGGCCATATCAGTATTTTGTTCGCCTAATCTGTAACGAGAGAATAAATTTTTATGTCTCATCAAACCCTGTTTACCTCTGAATCGGTGTCGGAAGGGCATCCGGACAAAGTTTCTGACCAGATATCCGATGCCATACTCGATGCATTGTTGGCCGAAGATCCTCGCTCACGTGTTGCCTGTGAAACCCTGGTTAATACTGGCCTGGTGGTGATCTCTGGGGAGATCACTTCGAATGCCGTGGTCGATTACCAGCAGATCGCCCGCGATACCATTGCCGAAATTGGTTACAACTCCTCAGAATTGGGATTCGATTACCGCTCCTGTGCGGTGCTCACCGCCATTGACCGCCAGTCTGCCGATATTGCCCAGGGAGTTAATGAGGGAGAAGGACTGGATCTGGAGCAGGGCGCCGGTGATCAGGGATTGATGTTCGGTTACGCGTCGAATGAGACAGATGTGCTGATGCC
Organism: Immundisolibacteraceae bacterium; assembly: GCA_052031065.1. Classification (GTDB taxonomy): domain Bacteria; phylum Pseudomonadota; class Gammaproteobacteria; order Immundisolibacterales; family Immundisolibacteraceae; genus JBPEXY01. Next base: position 5,143 of record JBPEXY010000186.1, read on the forward strand.
GGCTCCGGTAACCTATGCCCACCGATTGGTAAAAAAACAGTCTGAGGTGAGAAAAGAAGGTATTTTGCCGTGGCTCCGTCCCGATGCAAAAAGCCAGGTTACTTTCCGTTATGACAACGGAAAGCCGGTGGGTATCGATGCTGTGGTTCTGTCGACCCAGCACGATGAGGACGTTAGCCATGACGAGCTGACTGCTGCGATCCGTGAAGAGGTGATCAATCCGGTACTGCCGGCCCACTGGCTCTCCAGTGATACGCGCTACCTAATCAATCCCACCGGCCGTTTCGTGATTGGTGGTCCGGTCGGTGATTGTGGTCTGACCGGCCGCAAGATCATTGTAGATACCTATGGTGGTATGGCGCGCCATGGTGGTGGAGCCTTTTCCGGCAAGGACCCATCCAAGGTTGATCGCTCAGCGGCCTATGCGGGTCGTTATGTCGCCAAGAACATTGTTGCCGCCGGTATCGCCGAACGTTGTGAGATTCAGATCTCCTACGCGATCGGGGTCGCCGAACCGACATCAATCGCTGTCGATACTTTCGGTACCGGGGAAATTTCCGACCATCGGATTATCGATCTGATCAAAGAACATTTCGACCTACGGCCAAAAGGTATTGTGCAGATGCTTGATCTGCTGCGGCCTATCTATCGTCAGACCGCTGCCTATGGCCATTTCGGTCGCACCGAGAAGGAATTAACCTGGGAACGGACTGACAAAGCGCAGGCCTTGCGGGAGGCTGCCGGGCTTAAAGGCGCAGTGATCAGCGCCGCTTAACAACCAGGGAAATTGCTGCGGCCTCCGGAGGAAATTAATCCGGGTTGGGTCGGCTGGCTTGTCGATGGAATGAAGCCCCCATCGATAGAAATGAACGACTTGAATGGAGACCAGTAATGAGTTCTATAGCGCCTGTGCAGGCTGACCAGGATTACCGTATTGCCGACCTCTCTCTTGCCGAATGGGGGCGCAAGGAGATCGTCATTGCCGAGAGTGAAATGCCGGGGCTGATGGCCCTGCGAGAGGAGTATGGTGCTGAACAGCCGCTGAAAGGGGCGCGAATCGCCGGTTGTCTGCACATGACCATTCAAACTGCGGTGTTGATAGAAACACTGACCGCGCTTGGTGCGCAGGTCCGTTGGTCGTCCTGCAACATTTTCTCCACGCAGGACCATGCTGCTGCTGCAATGGCTGCCGCCGGAATTCCCGTTTTCGCCTGGAAAGGCGAAACCGAGGAAGAGGCTGAGTGGTGTATCGAACAGACCATCATTGGTCCTGATGGTTGGCGCCCCAACCTGATTCTGGACGACGGTGGCGATCTAACCCTGATGATGCATCAGCAGTTTCCCGAACTGATGGAGGATGTGGCGGGTCTTTCCGAAGAGACCACCACCGGTGTTCACCGTCTCTATGAAATGATGAGCGATGGCTCGCTGAAGGTGCCGGCGATCAACGTTAACGATTCGGTTACCAAGTCAAAATTTGACAACCTTTACGGCTGCCGTGAATCGCTGGTGGATGGCATCAAGCGGGCGACCGATGTGATGATTGCTGGCAAGATTGCAGTGGTCTGCGGTTATGGCGATGTCGGCAAAGGCTGTGCGCAGTCGCTACGCGGACTGGGTGCAACCGTCTGGGTGACGGAGATCGATCCGATCTGTGCCCTGCAGGCTTCGATGGAAGGTTACCGGGTCGTGACCATGGATGCGGCTGCCGAACTGGCCAACATCTTTGTCACCACCACCGGTAACATTGATGTGATCACCCACGACCATATGGCGCGCATGAAAGACCAGGCCATCGTCTGCAACATCGGCCATTTTGATTCCGAGATCGACATCGCCTCGCTGCGGCAATACACCTGGGAGAACATCAAGCCACAGGTTGATCATGTGGTGTTCCCCGACGGCAAACGCATTATTGTGCTTGCTGAAGGCCGGTTGGTGAATCTGGGTTGTGCCACCGGGCACCCCAGCTTTGTCATGTCCAACTCCTTTACCAACCAGGTGCTGGCGCAGATCGAGCTGTGGCAAAACGGTTCCAGTTATCAAAAAGAGGTCTATGTGCTGCCCAAACACCTGGATGAGAAGGTGGCGCGAGCCCATCTCAAACAGCTGGGGGTAGAGCTGACGGTAATGACAGAGCAGCAGGCTGACTATCTCTCGCTACCGGTGGAAGGGCCCTACAAGCCCGAGCATTACCGTTATTGAGTGCGGTAATCAGGTTTGAAAAGTCAGCAGGACAAATCCCGCCGCTTCAGCTTCGAATTTTTCCCGGCCAAAACTGCTGAGGGAAATGAAAAGGTGCGGGCGGTTAGAGCCCAGTTAGCACAGTTGGCGCCTGACTATTTTTCCGTTACGTTCGGTGCTGGCGGCAGTACTCGCGACGGCACCCTGGAGACGGTCGCTGAAATCTGTGCGGAGGGCACGGTTCCGGTGGCGCCTCATATCTCCTGTATCGGTTCCACCCGCCAGGAAATCATGGAACTGGTCAGCCGTTACCGGGTGATGGGGGTGAAGCAACTGGTCGCTTTGCGTGGCGATCTGCCTTCCGGCAGTGGATATGGCAGTGGAGATTTTGGCTACGCCAATGAGCTGGTAGCGTTTATTCGAGACCAGTGGGGTAGTGAATTTCACCTTGAAGTGGCGGCCTATCCGGAGTTTCATCCGGAATCGCGAAGTGCTGAAGATGATCTGCTCAACTTCAAACGCAAAGCCGAAGCCGGAGCTGATTCTGCGGTCACCCAGTATTTCTATAATGCCGATGCCTATTTTGGTTTTGTCGACAGCCTGGAAAAATTGGGGGTCGATATCGCTGTGGTGCCGGGGGTGATGCCGATTACCAATTACACCCAGCTGGTTCGTTTTTCCGACCGTTGTGGTGCCGAAGTACCGCGCTGGATTCGGCAAAAACTGGAAGCCTTTGGCGATGATATTGAGTCTTTGCAGGCTTTTGGCCATGAGGTGACGCTGACGCTCTGTCAGCGTTTACTGGACCAGGGTGCCCCTGGGCTTCACTTCTACAGCATGAACCGTCTTGAGCCCTGTTACCGTCTCTGGCAGGAGCTGGGGTTATCTGAACAGTAACGGCCGCCTCCAAGTCGGTTATACACCTGATGAGTGCGACCCGCCTCTTTATTGACGCTGAGCTGCATGCCGGCGAGTCGGTGGCTTTGCCTGAGCAGCTGGCCCACCATGCGCTTACTGTACTCAGACTTGGTGATGGTGAAGAGGTTGTGTTGTTCAATGGTCGGGGTGGCGAATTTCCAGGATTACTGAGTCGAGCTGGTAAGAAAAAGGCGGCGGTTTCACTGAACCGACACGACCTGGTTGAACGTGAGTCCGTGCTCCACACCCGGCTGGTTATCGCCCTCGGCAAGGGTGACCGGACTGAATGGGCGGTACGCAAAGCGGTGGAACTGGGGGTCAGCGAGATGGTTCCGCTGTTTACTGAGCGCACCCAGGTAAAATGGAGCGCTCAGAAAAATGAGCAACGCCACCAACGCTGGCGCGGGCTAATTATTTCTGCCTGTGAACAGTGTGGGCGTAACCGCTTGCCGGGCTTGCAACCGGCCGTGCGCTTTGGTGACTGGGTGGGCGCCAGTAACGGAGGGGAGCGGCTGCTATTTACCCCGGATGCCCCAGTATCGGTGGAGCTTGGCGGTAAACCTGACAGGGTTGAGCTGGTGATCGGCCCGGAAGGGGGGTTCACTGCGGAAGAGGTAATTACAGCGACTGCACAGGGTTACCGCGCGGTGCGGCTGGGGCCGCGTGTTTTGCGCACAGAAACGGCGCCTCTGGCTGCGCTTGCAGTGGTTCAGTCACTGACTGGCGATTTTTGAGACTAGTGATTGCGACGCCTCAGGGGGATCTTCACGCCGTTGACTAACAAGGCCCGCTCAGCGGGGCCTTGTTAGTCAACGAGCGCCTGGTTCCTGGCAAACAAAGAAAGTTACGGTAGATTAACTCGGCGTGGCAAGACTATCTTCAGGTACTTCAATTTCAATATCACCGTCGATTAATTTTGCCATGCAGGCGAGACGGGCATTTTCAGGCGCTTCCATCTCCGCCAGAGTTCTCGCTTCAGTGGTGCCGATCGGTGACAGGTTTTCTGCCCCCGACCGGATCAGCACCATATCGGTACCGCAACTGCCCAGGCCGCAGGATGTGGCGATGGGTACCTGCTTGCCCTTTAACAGGCTCAGCAGCGAGGAGTTAGGCATCGCCATTCTCCAGTCACAGTAATCGATTACCTTGATTCTTCCCATTAGACCTCCCCGTTCAATAGCTACCAGGTCGCGACTTCGTTAAACAGGTCGACGCCTACACCCTTGGAGATCAAGCTGGCCGCAGCGATACAGGCGTGCTGCGTATCCACATCGTCTGCCGCGACATATTTGTCGAGAACCCGCAGACCTTCGTTGCCGTGTTCCATCTCCACCTCTCCACCATGGATTTCAAACCATTCGGCTTTTTCTTTTGGCAAGCCATAGTGTGTTACACAGGCTTCACCAATTCTGCCAAAAATGGCGGGAACCACGCTTTCAACGCCCACTGCACAGGCCGCCATCCCCTCAATCCAGGGGCGGTGGAATACGTAGGCTTCGATCACCATGCGCAAGGCGTGGATGCGGTCGCTGTACTGATAGCTGCTCCAGTCTGGCCCATTGAGAATGGCATCACCATCACCGCCGAGAGCGGTGACCGCTTCCGCCAGTAAAAAAGGGTGATCGCGTTCGATAAACGCATTTTCCAGTAACGCCGCTTTGACTGCATGGTCATTTTTAGGACAGCGGGAAGCGAGCGCGGAAACATACTCAGGGAATCCGGTGATCACCCAGCAGAGGTCCGACAGTAGTCTCACAATGGTTGCCTTTGGCAGTTCGCCTGCTTCTATTTTCGCTACCACCGGGTGGCGAATTGCCAGGCCTGCCACCGGTTCAAGAATGTCGTTTTTGAGGTGGTTAAGCCAGGGACTCTCTACATCAATCAGATAGTCTGTGGTGACATCTATAGCTGCTGTACTCATTCTTTTCCTCCTGGTTCCGGCTCCATACCCCGGAAACTATGATTAGACCTTACCCGGCTGTATTGCCGCCTGGCTGTTCTGGTCAGGTAGTCTCTACTCCACCACCTTGCGGTTTAGAGGTAGAACAATAGATGCCTACACCTGGCGGAACAGGCGTCAACGATATAGAGCGGTGCTCGCCCTGGCGCTGATATAGGTCAAGTAGGCGGGGCAGCGGTAAAGCCGTGTCTTCCGGTCAGCATAACTCTTGACTCAGATCAAATGGTCAATCCATCTCAACGGCAACATGAACCTCCTGAAGGAAACCGACCTGATCAAAAGAATTGATGGAGAAAACCGATGAGGCCTGAGGATTTAGACAAGCTGTTGGTGGACAAACCGGAAGAGGGGCGTTTTGAAGTCAGTCGTCACCTGTTTAATGATGCAGAGCTGTTTGAGCTGGAGATGAAATACATTTTTGAAGCCAGCTGGGTCTTCTTATGCCATGAAAGTCAGATTGCTAACTCCAACGATTATTTTCTGACCCACATTGGTCGGCAGCCGGTGATGGTAACCCGCGACGAGCAGGGCGAGGTGAATGCTTTCATCAATGCCTGTCCGCACCGCGGTGCGACGCTCTGCCGCACTGCCAAGGGCAACCAGAAGTTTGTGACCTGCCCGTATCACGGCTGGGTCTTCGATATGGCGGGCAAGAATGTTGAAGTCAAGGATCTCGGCTCGGGAGCTTACCCTGACCCGTTTCTACAGCAGAGCCATGACCTCGCCGCGGTGGCAAAAGTAGCAAGCTACAAGGGGTTTGTGTTTGGCAGTCTTAGTGAGGACGTACCTGAGTTGCAGGAGCACCTGGGCCAGACCATGCCATTTATTGACATGCTGGATGGGATTGGCCCTGATGGCATAGAGGTTCTCAAGGGGCACTCTACTTATGTTTATGCCGGGAACTGGAAAATGCAGACCGAAAATGGCATTGATGGTTACCATTTCACCTCTGTTCACATGAATTATGTCGGTGTATTGCAGCGGCGGCTGGAAGAGCAGCACGGCAAGGATGCGGTGAAGTCCGGTTTTGACAAAAATGCGCTCAACGGTGCCACTGGCTGCTATGACCTTGGCGGTGGCCACGCGATGATCTGGAGTACCTTCCCAATGCCGGAAAACCGTCCTCTCTGGCAGAGCAGGGATGAGGTTACCGAGCGCATGGGGCCTGAGCGGGCGGAGTGGATGCTCACCCGTCAGCGTAACGTTCTGGTCTATCCCAACATCAATCTGATGGAGCAGGCGTCATCGCAGATTCGTGTCTGGCGACCGATTAGTCATGATCTGACGGAGGTGAAGATCTACTGTATTGCCCCGGTCGGTGAAGCGCCGGAGGCGAGACAGAGGCGTATTCGCCAGTATGAGGATTTTTTCAACGCTACCGGCATGGCCACGCCTGATGATCTGAGTGAATTTGAAGCGTGTCAGGTTGGGTTTACCGGTTATCAGGTGGAGTGGCAGCAGGGCTATGATCGCGGTCTGGAGCGTATCGTTCATGGTCCCGATGAAATGGCACAGACCATTGGCTTGCAGCCGATAGCCAGTGGTCCCGACATAATGGATGAAATCCTTTACCACGGCCAGTACCGCCAGTGGCACAAGCTGGTCGGTAAAGGGCTGACGAAGGATGAGCAGAGCGGGTAACGGCTGTTAACCTGGATCGTCGCAATCCATCCCCGTGTTCATCTTGAGCACGGGGGTGGTTGGGCAGAGCCTGATTCAGTCCAGGGTCGAAATTTCAGCCGACGGACAGTGCCAGAATTTTACTGATCTGACAGAGAGGCAACTCACTCTGTTGCGCCCAGAGATTAAAAGCTTCCTGTACCTGCTTTTTCGCTTTCAGACTTTTCGGTTCTGCCTCACAGACACCTTCCCGCTTCAGCGCGGTGACCACATCTTTGGTGAGAAGATAGGTGTCTTTTCCGGCCATCCGTAGAAAATTGGCTGCGGAACTGCCACCCAGTTGACGAAACTGTTTCTGCAGTGTGTTGCAGAGGCCAACGGTATCGTTCCCGGGCCAGACGTTTATAAAGTTACCGAACCCGCCGTATCTCTTATTGATTTCTACCATCGTCTGCGCATTGGTGCGCACAGCCTGTAATTTTCCCCAGTGGCGGATCAGGCGAGCATCTCCAGCTAATGATTCCAGGGTTTCATCTGCCATTGCGGCGACGCTAGCAGGGTCAAACCGGAAGAACACCTCTTCGAAAGTGGGCCACTTTGCATCGACCATGGCGTGTTTAAGCCCGGCACGAAAGATCCGCAGACTCATCAGCGAAAGATAGCGGTCATCGCCGATCTGTGCCAGCTCTTCTGAGCTCAGCGGCTCGGGTAGTGATGCAGTAACCCCGTCGGCATCATGTAAAGCAATAGCGTCGGTGTGGATCTGTTCAAAATCACGCATTGACTGGTCCTGATGGTCAACCGGTCACTAGATCACGCGCGAGAAGCGCTGTTGGGTTGCTTCTGGCAGGTAACGGTCGAACACCATGCAGATGTTGCGAATCAGCAGCCTGCCACCCGGGTTAACCTTGATAGAGTGGTCTTCCAGCTGCAGCAGGCCATCCGCCTGCATGGTCTGGATCTGCTCCAGTTCAGCAGCAAAATAGTTTTTGAAATCAATATCATGACGGCTGGCGATAGATTCAAAATTGAGGCCAAAATCACAGATCAGGCGGGTGATGACATCGCGACGCAGCAGATCATCATCGCTTAGCTTAATACCTCTGAATATTGGAATCTCGCCTCGTTCGATATGGCTGTGGTACTCCTCAAGCCCTTTGGCGTTCTGACTGTAACTGCGCCCGACCATGCCGATGCCGGTATTACCCAGCGCCACCAGGTCGCATTCAGAGTGGGTGCTGTAGCCCTGAAAATTGCGGTACAGGGTGCCGTTTTGCTGTGCAACCGCCAGCTCATCATCCGGTTTGGCGAAATGGTCCATGCCGATATAACGGTAGTTGGCATCGGTGAGCTGTTCGGTGCTGGTTTTCAGAATCGACAGCTTTTCTGCAGCGCTCGGTAGTTCTGTTTCGTTGATCTGTTTCTGCACCTTGAACAGCTGCGGCAGATGGGCGTAATTGAAAATAGAGAGGCGGTCCGGCTCCAGTTTGATCACCTCTTCGAGGGTCGCGGCAAAGTTACCGCGGGTCTGATTTGGCAATCCGTAGATCAGGTCGAGACTGATTGAATGGAAACCGGCATCGCGCGCGGCATGGAAGATTTCCTGCGTCAGTTCCCATGGCTGGATGCGGTTGACCGCTTTCTGTACCGACGGCTCGATATCCTGAACGCCGAAACTGATCCGGTTAAAACCGAGTTTGCGTAGTCCGGCGATTCCCTCGGGGTCGATCTCGCGCGGATCAATTTCTATGGAGTATTCGCCGCTGTCATCGGTATGGAGTTTGAAGTGCCTTGCCAGTGTCTCCATCAACGCCTGGCGTTGATCGGCATTGATATAGGTTGGCGTACCACCGCCCCAGTGTAGTTGGTCTACCGGTCGTGAGCTGTCGAACAGTTTTCCCTGTAGTGCAATTTCGCGATGCAGATCCTCAAGATAGGGAATGGCACGCTTGCGGTTGGCAGTAATGATTTTGTTACAGGCACAGAAGTAGCAGACCGTATTGCAGAACGGAATATGCACATAGAGCGACAGCGGATTCCCCCCCTGGTTACTCTGCTCTGCCTGGGCATAGTAATCGGCTTCGCCGAAATCTTCAGTGAATTGCACTGCCGTGGGATAGGAGGTGTAGCGCGGACCGGTAAGGTCATACCGGGAGATCAGCTCTCCGTCAAAAATCTGGTTACCACTCATACATAAAAACCGTTGGTTGAGCCTGTGCTAGCTGTTTGTGGGGACGCATGATAAGAACCGCCATTTCAGGGTTGTTTATTGCTGCTGATATTCACTGATCATGCCCTGGCAGAGGGGACCATCGCGATCTTTCTCACAACTGGTCAAAATCATGCCACATGCCGACTCAGCCATCTGTTGAATTCCGGCAGCGAGCTGTTGCATCGCGTCATGGTCAACCTCGGCGTTGACGCTTTCGACCTGGGCCATGCAGTCATCATAGGCTGCCTGAACCGGGTCTGGACTGCAGCCGGCGAGAAACTGACCGCTTAACAGCAGGGCCGGGATGGTGACTAATCGATAAAGTTTCACTGGGTAAAAGTACTCCGTTTCATAGTTGGAGTGTGACATCGGTGTCAAACGCGCCGGTTGTGCTGGTCGCTGCTGGTGAAGATAGCCCCTCGCTGCCTGGAAATTTTTGCTGCAGCTCCCATTCAGCAGAGCCTGCAATGGTATCTTGTTGCGTCCTGTGCGTCACATGGCTGTCAGCCATCGAAAACAGAGACCGAACAAGCAAACCACTTAAGAATGAGGAGATAGCAAAATGTCTGCAAAAACCGTTGAGTACCGTCGCGAGGACAAGGTCGCGATCATCACTCTTAACCGGCCTGAGGCGATGAACTCAATGACCGTACAGATGATGGAGGAGTTGACCGAGGCGGTAAAGCGGTTCAGCCATGATGATGAAGCCTGGGTGGCGATTCTCAATGGCAACGGACGTAGTTTCTGCACCGGCGCAGACTTAAAAGAGTCGCTGGGGCTGATCTCCGAAGATGCGGGTAACCTCTACGAGCTGCCTAAACAGGGTATGGCGACAGTCACAGCGATCAATAATCTTGCCAAGCCGACC
>JBPEXY010000187.1:0-3426 GCA_052031065.1 Immundisolibacteraceae bacterium
ATCTGGCCGGTTAACGCTGTAGCCCAGGCGCAGATAATCATCGTGGCCAGTTTCAACGCGCAGCCGCGTAGTTGATCGAGGAACAAGGGCTGCGCTGCGCTGGTTGATCACTCCATGCAGGGCATTGCCACCATAAAGCGCGCTGGCGGGACCGCGAATCAGTTCAAGCTCTCCCGCCTGTTCGTAGTGAAGCTCGAACAGGTTGTTGATGTTGCAGAATCCTGCCGGGCGGATGGGAATGCCATCTTCCAGCAGTAGAAAGGCGCCGCAGGCACCGGGTCCGGTCAGCACCGGAGAGCGGATAGCGGTGAGATGTTCCTGCCCATCGCCACGGCTGATCCAGACCCCCGGCAGCTGGCTCAGCAGCTCTGCGGGGTGCCGTGGGGCTATCTGGTCGATCTGCTCTGCGTTGATCAGGCTACGGTTGCCGATCGGTTGCCAGCTCTCACCGCGTTGTTGGTCGGCGCTAACCTGGATTTCCGGTAGCGTTGTGGCCTGTGCGGCAACAGGTTGCCAGCAGAGGCCTGCCATTAAAATGAACGAGACCCTGGGCCTGAGCAGAAATCCCGCCCAGGGAAGAGCATTTAGCAACCAGATTTTCATGGCTTGTCGATTACAAGGCGGTGGTCAGGAGTCTGTCGGCGAGACCCTTAGGGTGTCGCATTGACAAAAAAGCGGGCCACGCTGCCGGCAACGTCATAGAAAAAGCCTTTGATCGCCGACCAGGTTGCCGATTCTGCGCGTGCCGCGCGCTCACGATGGGCCATATCAATCAGGTAGGCGTGGATTGCTTGCGCGTCCTGACGTTGCAGGTAGTCAGAAAATCCGACCATGCCCATCCCGCTGTAGGCACCGTCGAGGACGATGTCATAAAAAATTTTGTGGGTCTGCTCACTCATGTAGCGTAGATCAGCAAGCACGGAGGATTCTGCTGACATGCCGTGACAGACACTGCAGTAGGTGTGATAAAGCTCATGGCCTCTGGCAATCGTCTCAGCGTCAGCCTTTTGTTCTGGCGGTTTGGGCGGTTGGGGTTTTGCTGGCGGCGGTGGCAACTGATTGTTGCCACCCAGTTTAAACGACAGCAGCCGGCCGCCCACTTTGGTCCCTTCGTGAGGCGCAACCCCGCCGGCAAGACCAAGAGCGCCGCCCCACCCGACCATGACGGCCACATACTGCTCGCCGTCCACTGCGTAACTGACCGGGGCAGCGACAATACCTGATTGGGTGTCATGCTCCCAGAGCAACTGTCCATTATCGGCACGATAGGCCTTGAATTTGCCCTCTGCAGTGCCCTGAAAAACCACGCCACCCGCAGTGGATAAAATACCGCCATTCCAGGGACCGGAATGTTCTACCCGCCAGACCTCCTGCTGTCTTACCGGGTCCCAGGCGCTGATATGACCACGGGCCATTGCTTTGAGGATGCGCCGGGTAAGTTTAGGGTCAAGGCCTTCGGGCGGCATCATGGTTTCCATGTTGATGGCCATGTTCCAGCGGTTTTTGCCGTAAACGAAGTCGGCTTCGCGCTCATATTCAAACGCCATTTCGATCGCCGGGATATAGACCAGCCCGGTGTCGGGGTGAAAACTCATGGGATGCCAGTTGTGGCCGCCAAAAGGTGACGGCCGGGTCAACTTGGGAGCGTCGCGAAACTGTTCGTCGGTCTCTACGGGCCGGCCGGTTTCGGCGTCGATATGGCTGGCCCAGTTGACCGGTACATAGTTGTTGGCGGAGATAAATTCGCCGGTGGCGCGATCAAGTACGTAGAAAAATCCGTTTTTGGGTGCCTGCATGATTACCTTGCGCAGCACCCCATCGATCTCCAGGTCGGCCAGAATCATGTGCTGAGTGGCCGTGTAGTCCCAGGTCTCCGCTGGTGTGGTCTGATAGTGCCAGACATAGGCGCCGGTATCGGGGTTGAGCGCGACGATGGATGAAAGAAACAGGTTGTCGCCGCCACCGGGGCTGCGTTCCCAGCGATTCCAGGGCGAAGCGTTGCCGACGCCAATGTAAAGCAGATTGAGTTGCGGGTCGTGGGCCATGGAATCCCAGACCGTACCGCCACCGCCAACCGTCCACCAGTTGTCGCCGTTCCAGGTTTTCAGAGCCATCTCCATGGCTGGCGATTCAGCTGGGTCGGCGGGATTTCCGGGGACGGTATAGAAACGCCAGAGCTGTTCACCGGTTTCGGCATCGTAGGCGGTCACATAGCCGCGCACGCCATATTCCGCACCGCCATTACCGATGACCACCTTGCCGTTGACGATTCGCGGTGCGCCGGTGATGGTGTAGGGGCGACTCTTGTCGATGGTCAGGGTTTCCCAGACTTTTTCGCCGCTGCTGGCATCGATGGCGACCAGGCGCCCGTCAATGGTCCCGACGTAGATTTTGCCCTGCCATGCAGCGGGGCCACGGTTGACCACATCGCAACAGGCGTTGATGCCCCAGGCGCGATCAACCTGGGGGTCGTAGCGCCACAGCTGTTTGCCGCTGCGGGCATCAACGGCGTGGACTACGCTCCAGGTGCTGGTGGTGTAGATAACCCCGTCGATTACCAGTGGGGTTGCCTCCAGCCCGCGGTGGGTGTTGAGATCAAGATGCCAGGCGAGGCCAAGCTGGTCGATGGTCTGCGGGTTGATTTTATTCAGTGGACTGTGGCGCTGCTCAGCATAGGTGCGTCCGTGGGCGAGCCAGTTCTCCGGTTCTGAATCGGCGTTGACGATGCGCGCGCCGTCGACTCTGGCCGGCTGCCCGAAATGACTTTTTATATCAAGGGCCTGGGTAGTGGCCTTGTCACTACTGTTGACCGACGCTGGCATCAGTATCGCCAGTAGGATCAACACTCCGGTAAGCCGACTGGGCATCGCTTCTCTCTCCCGCTATGACTGTTCTGCTGTTTTTATCAGGCCGGTAAACAGGGACGGTGTTGCCGGAGTCGGAAGCCCGAGACTCGCCTTGCCGAAACTGCCCATACCTGATTGTTCGTGGGCCACTGGCCACCTGTTACTGTAACGGCAACAGTGTGGCCAGGTAAACGGGTGTTCAGGTGACCCTTTGTGCTAACGGAACCGCTCAGGCAGGACTGTAGTAGTCGCGATAGTCCTTGCGTAGCTTGACCTTATTCATCTTGCCAACTGTAGATTTGGCGATCTCGTCGACAAAAATAAATTCTGGAACCATCCATCTGGGGATAGTTTCAAGCAGGTAGTCACGCAGCTGCTCACCGTCGGGGAACTGGCCATTGGCCCCGGCGATTAGCGCCAGCGGTCGTTCGCCAAACTGAGGATGGGGCACGCCAATCACACATGCCTCCAGCACCTGGTCGTGGCTGGTGAGCAGGTTTTCCAGGGTCAGTGCCGGAATCCATTCGCCACCGGACTTGATCATGTCCTTGCTGCGACTGACAAAGCTAACCGTATTGTC
>JBPEXY010000188.1:0-17538 GCA_052031065.1 Immundisolibacteraceae bacterium
AGCCAGCGTAAACGGCTGTGCCTGCGAGATGCTTCACGGGTTCAGATTCACCGGTCAGCATCGACTCGTCGAGTAGCGCGGAGGGGCTGCATAAACTGCCGTCCGCCGGTACTGTTTCCCCCGGTTTTACCAGTACGGTGTCACCGGCGATGAGTGATTCTGCGGTGACCAGATTCACCGTGCCGTGGTCAAGTCGCCTTGCCATCTGCGGTACGGCGCTGGCCAGGTTGTCGATGTGGCGTCCGGCCCGCATGCGGGCCCGCAGTTCAAGATAGCGGCCACAGAGCAGAAAGAAGATGAACATGCAGACCGACTCGAAATAGGTTTCACCCTGTGCGGACAGAACGTGTAACAGACTGGCGCCATAGGCGGCGACAATGGCCAGTGTTACCGGCACATCCATGCCCAGGTTGCGGTGCAGGAGCGAGTTGATTGCGTTGACGATGAACAGGCGCCCACAGAAGGCGATCACTACGGTGGTGACCAGCAGGCTGCACCAGAGCAGCAGACGTTCAATTTCTGCAGACATGGAGTCGCCGGCAAAATAGCCGCCAGCGGCAAGCATCATCACCTGCATGGTTCCGAGCCCGGCAATACCGAGCCGGCGCAGTGCGCGGCGGTTTTCGGCCCGCAAAGATTGTTCACGGCTACCGGCGACAAACGGTTGGGCATCAAAACCGCTGTCGTGAATGGTGTCGAGAATGGTGCTCAGCGGGGTGAGACTGGCGTCCCAGGTTAGCCGAGCACGGTGGGTGGTGTAGTTAATATCAAATTCGCTGATTCCGGTCAGTGGCCTGACCGCTCTATGCAATTTATTGACACAGCCGCCGCAGCGAATACCGCTTAACAGTAGAGTAGTTTGTGCTTTGCCGTCGCTGCGTGAGCGGACAAATTTTTGCTGGATATCGCCGCGATCAAAAAAACCACTGCTGGTTTTGATGCCGCCGACGTCCGTTGCCGAAGAGACCATGCTTAACCCAAGCCATCTGTTGTCAGTACTCCATGGAAATGCCAATCCTGATCATGAATCGACATCCCTTTTGTTATGCAGACATTGTTGCGCAGCAGCTGGTAGAGGCAGTTGATATAGGTCTATTGCTGGGTACTAGATGTTTTAACTCTGTTTTTTATTGATCCAGTGTTGCCTGGAGAACCTGAACCCCGTCGTGGAGTTGGTGCCCACCTAATAAGTGTCTTTCAGGCAGACCGCGGGATACACCAAGTGTCAGTAGGGTCTGGCTGGGCCGGAATAGTCCCCTGGTATCGAGAAGGGTGGAGTACGTCCGACCAGCGCCTCGATCAGCGCGAGCTCCTGATCAGTGTGGTTTTTAAACGGCGCCGGTTTAATCAGTTGGCCCGGTTCACCCTCAGCAAGGACATAGCGGGGAGCATCGTGATGAGTGGTTTTTATCTGCTCGCGGCTTTGCTTGTCGTTCAGAGCGCGGATATCAGTCTCACCATAACAGGTGCAGACGTAATCAAAATCGGTTTCCGACTCCAGGTAGACTCCGGTGCCGCGAATGCCAAGGGTCATCATCGGTGTGGTGATACGATGGCGTGGCGATCCGAATACTGACAGCAGTTTTCCGCCCAGCAGGCGCAGCGCACGCGTTGCCGCTCCAGTCGAGTCGCTGACCTCTTCAATTTCCAGGCGACTGTTTGAGCGCAGATAAAATGCGTCCCTGTCAACCACAAAGATAATCCGGCTGGTGTCGCCAGTTTCAACCACAGAACCGGGCCGGATCAGGGTCGATCGGTTAGCGCCAACGCCATCTACGGTGACCTCACCACGCAGACTGTAAACGGACTGACCGGCCGGAAGCCGAGAAGGACGTCTGCCGAGCAGCGGACTGCGTTCTGCACCCTTGGCCGCGCCGACCCCAGTCGCTGTAAGTGCTCCCCCTGCAAGTGCCTGAAGCAGACGTCGGCGCTGGTGGTCGTTAATCGTATTTCTATATGACATAATTAACTATTAAACAGCAAGTTAGGCTATTAATTTAATGAGAATTATCATGAACAAAAGAATTGATAGGTTAGCAGGTTTTCTGCTCATGCTCACACTTTCCTGCAGTTTTTCAGGCGTTGCTAGCGAAGCTCTGTCCGTCGATTTTCTGGCCTCAGTTGAGATTGATGACAACATTGGCAGCGCCGAGCTACAAAACGACCGGGAGAGCGACTGGGCGCTTACGGTGGGTTCGGTGGTTACCCGTAATTTGGTGATCAGTGAGCGCAGCGCACTGCAGCTGCGGGGGATGGCGCAATTGCGGGATCAACAGGATTTTGACGATCTTGATCGCCTGCAGGTATCGGGTAGCGTTCGTTATGTCTGGCAGCCTGGTCTGGATTTCTCCTCGCCCTGGTTTGAAGTCATGACCGAGCTGCGCGGTGAGCGTTATGGCGAGAGTGCGATTCGCGACAGCTGGTTTGCAATTGGTGGTTTGGGTATCGGTCAGCGGCTGACTGATCGGCTCGATACTCACCTGGGGTATCGCTACACTAGCCGCGATCCTCGTGAGCGGGAGATTTTTGATACCGACCAGCAGCGGCTGTTTCTGCGAGCGGATCTGCGCTTGTCAATGTCCGCGCAGGTGTATGGACTATGGTCCCTTGTGCAGGGTGATCTGACCTCCTCCGGCAGGCTGGAGCCGGTGATTTTGGCTGCTTCTACCGAACGCGGCCCCGATCCGGCGTTGAGAACTGCTGCCTGGCAGCTTGATGGTACCCGGCGCGAGCTGGAAATCGGCCTGATCCTGCCACTGGGAGATCTGGTCAATCTAGATGTCTCAGTCATCCGTAGTGAGGCAACTGCTACCCGCAGTATCGATTACCGTAGAAATCGTGTGCAGGCGAGCTTGTTACGCCGCTTCTAGGCAAGGGAGCGCTGCTGCAGATTAACCACTGGCGATGCTAATCAGCAGCAGGATTAACAGCACGATAGAAGTGCCGCGCCAGAACGCGGCTGGATCCCGTTCCATCAGCGATTGAGGCAGATCGAAATCGGGGTTGGGCTGGCGCAGGTCGCGCAGAAATTCGGACAGGCTTTCGTATCGCCGATTCGGGTCGATCGCAACGGCTTTTTCCAGCGCTCCATCCATCCAGACTGGTAGCAGGTCGTTCTTCAGCGCAGCCGGCTGATAACTGACCCGATTGAGATTGCGTGGCGTTAGCACTGTGCCGTACGGCAGTTCGCCAGTGAGCATTTCGTAGGCGATAACGCCGAGAGAGAAGATGTCAGCGCGGCTGGTGCCGCTGCCGCCGCGCAGGTATTCCGGCGCCGTGTAGCGTTCAGTGCCGAGCAGTACATCGCGGTCGATGGGCGATTCGATTTCCTGTAGCCCGGCAACCTTGGCAGAACCAAAATCGATGATTTTCACCGTTCCGTCCGGGGTGATCATGATGTTTTCCGGCTTCAGGTCCTGGTGAATCATCTCCAGCCGCTGAAAAGCGCGCAGCCCGGCAGCGATACCCTCGATGATTTCCCGAAACCGTTTGAGGGCGATACCCTCCTGGTCGTTCATCCACTGGCGCAGGGTCTGGCCATCGATGTATTCAGCAATATAGTAGAGGCACTGGCGTGGTCGGTCCGGCTCCACCACGCTCATCACATGGGGGCTGTTCAGGCGACGCCCAATCCACTCTTCGTGCAGAAACAGGTCGATAAACAGTGGGTCATCACTGTATGCCGGGGAGGGGGTTTTCATCGCCAGCTGCTCACCGGACTGTTCATCCACCACCAGGTAGACCTGAGTGCGTTTGGCCGCATGGATTTCCCGCACCACGCGGTAGCCGTCGAGGCTCTGCCCAGGCTCAAGCAGTGGCGGAAAAGGTAGCGCAGTCAGTTCGTTAAAGTAGGATTCTTCATCCTGTACGGGCAGCGAGTGGATGGTGAATGCCTGTGCGGATACGTTGTCGCGGCTACCGTTACGCAGGGCCAGTTGCACCAGTGAGCGACAGGCGTTGATCAGGTCATCCGGTTGCTCGCTGAGCAGCCGGTTAATGTTGTCGTCATTGACCCATTCGTGGAGACCGTCGGTGGTCATCAGAAACGTGTCACCGGGTCGCACCGCTATTGCATGGTGGTCAACCTCCAGAGAGATTTCGATACCCATCGCGCGAGTCAGGAACTCTCGTTCGCCGGTGCGGGTGCGGTGGTCGCGGGTCAGGGTCTGCAGTTCGCCATCGCGCAGCAGAAAGACGCGGGTATCACCCACATGAAAAAGATGGGCAGTGGAGGATTTCAGCACCAGTGCGCTGAGGGTGCTGACCAGTCCGCGGGAGCTGCCATAGGTTGATTCACCCTGGCTGTATAGCCAGCGATTCAGCGCCGTGAGGATTTTCAGGGCCGACTGCTTTACCGACCAGCTTTCCGGAGTCGAGTAATAATCGGTAAGAAAATTGCGTACACAGACTGAACTGGCCTGGGCGCCATCATCGGCGCCGCTCATGCCATCGGCAATTACCGCCACCATGCCTTTGGTGGTGAGTAGTGGTTCCTCTGGAGTGTGCAGTCCCAGAGCGTCCTCATTAGCCGGTTTGACACCAGCTTCAGAACAGTAGCCGTGGCTGAGTTCGAGGGTTGACATCGGACTGGTCGCTTTTGCTATTGCCTGTATCAGGCTGAGTGAAGCAGTGACCGGGAGAGATCAGCAACTCCCTCCCGGTACGTTGACTGCTGGCCGTTACATTGAAGAGTGTCAGGAAACCTCAATCATCTCAACCGTGCCGTCTGGCAGCACTTCGGCCATGTGGCCTTCCGGCTCGTCCATAAAAATTCCGACCAGTACCAGTACCAGCACAGCAGAGCCGCCAATCACCATAAAAAACACCTGCGGAGAGACAAACGACAGCACCGTGAGGTAGATCACCGCGCCGACATTGCCGTAGGCCCCGGTCATGCCGGCGATCTGTCCGGTCATGCGCCGCTTGATCAGCGGTACCATGGCGAATACAGCACCTTCACCAGCCTGAACAAAAAACGAGCAGAACATGGTGGAGATCACTGCCGCGGGAATCCACCATGTCGCATCGACCTGGGAGAGTATTCCGTAGCCAATCATCAGACCGGTGATCAAAATCATCAGTGTCATCTTGCGGCCAAAGCGGTCGCTCACCAGACCGCCGGTTGGACGGGCGACCAGGTTCATAAATGCGAATCCAGAGGCGAGCATGCCTGCCTGAGCCTGACTGATTCCAGAGGCACTAAAAGTATCGAAGAAGAACAGCGGTAACATCGACACCACCGCCAGTTCCGACCCGAAGGTGACGAAGTAGGCGATGTTGAGTACTGCCACCTGTTTGAATTTGTAGCGGTGAATTTCTGCAACTGGCTCGGAGAAGATCGACTTGTTGATCAGCCACATGTGCCAGAGCTGGTAACAGAAAATCACCAGCAGCAGCAGATAGACACCGTAGGAAACAGCTGTATTGAGCAAGCCAAGATTGCTCGGGCTGAGTTTCCAGTTCAGTACTGCCAGAGCAGCATACATGGGGACATTCATCGCCATGTAGAGGATGAAGTCGCCCTTGCTGGTTACTTCCATGGCGCCGGTTTTTTTCGGCTTGAAATAGGTGGAACCCTTGGGGGTATTGCTTACCGACAGGTAGTAAATGACTGAATAGACAAGCGCGATAACGCCAGTGGTTGCGATTGCCCAGCGCCAGCCATCATCACCGCCGATGAAAGCCGCGAGCATCGGCAGGGTGAGCGCCGCACCGGCAGAACCGAAGTTTCCCCAGCCGCCATAAATGC
Organism: Immundisolibacteraceae bacterium; assembly: GCA_052031065.1. Taxonomy (GTDB): domain Bacteria; phylum Pseudomonadota; class Gammaproteobacteria; order Immundisolibacterales; family Immundisolibacteraceae; genus JBPEXY01. The sequence goes on from JBPEXY010000188.1 coordinate 5,750, forward strand.
CTTCTGCGACCCCGACGGTTTTTGCCGGGAACCACTCGCCAATCATGCGGATGCCAATCACAAAACCGGCACCGACAAAGCCCAGCAGGAAGCGCGCCAGCGCCAGCGCCTGGTAGCTCTGCGCAAAGGCAAAGAAAAAGCAGACGAAACTGGCACTGGACAGCAGAATCGCGTAGACCAGTCGTGGACCATATTTATCGACCAGCATGCCAACAACGATGCGTGCCGGAATCGTCAGTGCGACATTCAGGGTCAGCAGTGCTTTCACCTCATCAGTGGACAGGTTGAAGGTCTCACGAATGGAGATCATCAACGGCGCACTGTTGAACCAGACCAGAAAGCTCAGAAAAAAGGCGAACCAGGTCAGGTGTAGAATTCGGGACGAACCAGAGAACGAAAAAATCCGCAGGGATGAATCGGACATCGAGTCATTTCCTTAGTTTTTAGATGATGGAGGCAAATCGACTCTCTTTAGCAGGGTCCGTGCCAGTAGCAATCAGCGGATGACAGCCGGAGTTTTGATTAACCCTGGTAGTAGAGACCAACCCGCCCATAGCGCCCCGCAGCAGATTCCCCGACTGGAGATGATCCGGTTGCGGGGACGTAGGTTGGCAGGATCACGACTACGCACCTGAATGGTGAGTTTTCAGATTTTGCTCTCAAAAACGCACAGGTATGGGGAATTCAAAATCCCTCAAATGGTGCGATTGGGTAGTGTCATCAGCTGCTAATGCGGCGTTGTCGTTTGTTGTGGCCATGTTGGGATGCCGCGTTCAGCGAAAACTGACTCTGCCGGTACGGTTGCCAGGTTCACTTCAGCTGAGCCGCCCGACGTGTTCGAAAAAGTCCCTTTAAATAAGAGGTTTCTAGTCTGTTTCCCCTGTAGGGGCGGTAATGGCTTCCGACGATGAGCAGGCCCACCCGTTTGTAAAACTCGTCGCTTCCGCGTCGGTCAGTTGATCAGCTCACCTTAAATCCAGCCTGCAGTTCTCCACTACCACGGTTGTGGAGTGGCGATAGCGCGCGAATAGGCACGTCTCTTGCAGATGTTGTTAACCAATCAACAGTGCGCATCGCCGATTACCCTATCGGTTGGCCGCCGAACCAGGGCCTGAAGCGCTTACGGTTATGACGCACAAGGCACAGATTCCAAGGTAGAGGATGTTCAATGGGTGACAAGCAAAAACTGGTGGTCATTGGTAACGGTATGGTTGGCCACAACCTGGTTGAGAAACTGGTTGAGTCCGGTACAGCCAGCGGACTTGAAATCACCATTCTCTGTGAAGAGCCAAGAGTCGCCTATGACCGGGTCCACCTGAGCGAATATTTTGCCGGAAAAACCGCCGATGACCTGGCGCTGACAACGACTGATTATTATCAGCAGCATGGCATCACGGTGCTGGTTGGGTGCGCCGCACAACAAATCGACCGTGATGGCCGCGTTGTCCACGCTGCAGATGGCAGATCGATTCCTTACGACCGGTTGGTTCTGGCTACCGGCTCGTATCCGTTTGTGCCGCCGATGCCGGGCCACGATCGCAAAAACTGTCTGGTTTACCGGACCATTGAAGACCTGGATGCGCTGACCGAGGCGGCAAAAACTGCATCGGTGGGTGCGGTGGTTGGCGGTGGTCTGCTTGGGCTGGAAGCGGCAAAGGCGATCAGGGATCTCGGCCTCGAAACCCATGTGGTTGAGTTTGCACCGCGGCTGATGGCGGTGCAGATTGATGATGGCGGCAGCAATATTCTACGCAGCAAAATTGAATCACTTGGGGTGCAGGTCCACACCGGCAAAAACACGACGGAGATCGTCGATGGTAGTGATCGCTTTCACCGCATGAACTTTGCCGATGGCAGTGAGCTGGAAACCGACCTGGTGCTCTTTTCTGCCGGTATTCGGCCGCAGGATCAGCTCGCCAGGGAAGCCGGACTGGAGATTGGTGAGCGCGGCGGTATCGCTATTGATAGCCGCTGCCGCACCAGCGACCCCGATATCTATGCGATAGGCGAGTGTGCGTTATGGAGCGGTCGTATATTCGGTCTGGTAGCGCCGGGTTACACCATGGCCAGCGTGGTGGCTGAAATTCTCTCCGGTGGCGATGCAGAGTTTACCGGCGCTGATATGAGTACCAAGCTGAAGTTAATGGGCGTTGATGTTGCCTCTATTGGCGATGCCCACGGCCGCACCGACAACAGCCGCAGTTACGCTTACAGCGACGAGCAGAATGAGGTTTACAAAAAAATTGTAGTTGACGCCACTGGTGACAAATTGCTGGGCGCGGTGCTGGTGGGTGATGCCAAAGAATACGGCACGCTGCTTCAGTATATGCTCAATGAAATCCAGCTGCCGGAACACCCGGATGACCTGATTCTGCCGCAACGCGACGGTGCTGCAGCAGTGGGGTTGGGGCCGGAGATGTTGCCGGAAACCGCGCAGATCTGCTCCTGTCACGATGTCACCAAAGGTGACATCGTCACCGCCATTGATGATGGTGCTACCGACCTTGCCAGTGTCAAGGCAGTGACCAAAGCCAGCACCGGCTGTGGTGGCTGTGCCGCACTGTTGAAATCAGTGGTTGATGTGGAGCTGGCCAAGCGCGGCGTGGAGGTCAATACCGACATCTGTGAACATTTTCCCTACACTCGTCAGGATCTCTACAACCTGGTGCTGGTGGAAAACCTGCACACTTTTGATGAACTGCTGGCGGCCCATGGCCGTGGCAAAGGGTGTGATATCTGCAAGCCGGCGATCACCTCCATTCTCGCTTCCCGTTGGAATGAGTATGTGCTCGATAAGCCTCACTTTGGACTACAGGACACCAACGACCGTTTTCTCGCCAACATGCAAAAGGATGGAACCTATTCGGTGGTGCCACGCATAGCTGGCGGCGAAATTACGCCGGAGAAATTGATCGTTCTGGGTGAGGTGGCAAAAGAATTTAATCTCTATACCAAAATCACCGGGGGCCAGCGGGTTGATCTGTTTGGTGCCCGTGTCGATCAACTGCCGGCGATCTGGCGCAAGTTAATTGATGCAGGATTTGAAACCGGCCACGCCTACGGCAAGGCAGTGCGCACGGTTAAATCCTGCGTCGGCAGCACCTGGTGTCGTTACGGGGTCGATGATAGCGTCGGTCTCGCCATCGAGATTGAGAACCGTTACAAGGGACTGCGTGCCCCGCACAAGCTCAAGTTTGCAGTTTCCGGCTGCACCCGCGAGTGTGCCGAGGCGCAGAGTAAGGATATTGGCATCATTGCCACCGAAAACGGCTGGAATCTCTACGTCTGCGGCAATGGTGGTATGCGGCCGCGCCACGCCGATCTGTTTGCCACCGACCTCGATAAAGCGACCTTGATTCGTTACATCGACCGGGTGTTGATGTTCTACGTGCGTACTGCAGACCGATTGCAGCGCACCTCGGTCTGGATGGAGAACATGGAAGGCGGTCTCGACTATCTGCGTTCGGTGGTGATCGATGATCGGCTGGGAATCAATGATCAGCTTGAGCAACAGATGCAGCTGTTGATCGAAAATTACCAGTGCGAATGGAAAACTGCCGTTAACGACGAGGAATCATTGAAGCGCTTCAACCACTTCGTCAACAGTGATCGGGCGGATGACAACATCGTCTTTGTCACCGAACGAGACCAGATCAGGCCTGCGCAGGAAGACGAAAAAACTTCAGCGGAGATGGTGTGATCAGGTTGCGTAAAGCGCTTCATCGGCATCTATCCATCGATAGAGACACGGACGTCACTGACTGGTCGGAGATAACAAAATGAGTGCTACTGCTAGCCTAGAAGAAGAGTGGATTGACGTCTGCTCAATCCAGGACCTGCAGCCCAATGCAGGCGTCGGCGCGCTGCTTGCAGAGACCCAGGTGGCGCTGTTTTACCTGCCGGACGAACCTGAGCATGTATTTGTGATTGGCAACTATGACCCAATAGGTCGTGCCAATGTGCTTGCCCGTGGCATCGTTGGCTCGCTGGGTGATCGCCTGGTGGTCGCCTCGCCACTTTATAAACAGCATTTCGACTTGCGTAGCGGCGAATGCGTGGAGGAGCAGGGAGTCTCCGTTCCGGTATATCCGGTGCGGCTTGTCGATGGCCGGGTTGAGATCTACAAGGCAGTCCGGCAATGAGGTTTTTATCTACCGATGCCACAACAGCTCAACTTACTACTACCAAGCTAACTATTCACTCCCCCGGAGCAGCCCGATAATGAGCCATTTTCTCGACCGGCTACGTTACTTCTCCCGCCAGCGCGATTCCTTCTCCAACGGCCACGGCGTGACCACCGATGATGACCGCCAGTGGGAAGATGGATATCGCAACCGCTGGCGCTTCGACAAGGTGGTGCGCTCCACCCATGGGGTTAACTGTACCGGCGGTTGCAGCTGGAACATCCATGTCAAAAGCGGTCTGGTGGCCTTCGAGACCCAGGCGACCGATTACCCGCGCACCCGCCCGGACCTGCCCAACCACGAACCGCGTGGCTGCCAGCGTGGTGCCAGTTACAGCTGGTATCTCTACAGTCCGCACCGGGTCAAACATCCGATGATCCGGGGCCGTCTGCTTGATCTCTATCGCACCGAAAAAGCCCTCGGCAAAGACCCGGTGGAAGCCTGGACCGCCATTCAGCAGGACCCGGACAAACGCAAATCCTATACGGCAGTTCGCGGTCTCGGCGGATTTGTGCGTACCGACTGGGATGAAATTACCGAGATCATCGCCGCCGCCAACGTCTATACCATCAAAAAACACGGTCCTGACCGCATCGCCGGGTTTTCGCCGATCCCGGCGATGTCGATGATCAGCTATGCTGCTGGTAGTCGCTACATGTCATTGATTGGCGGCACCAGTCTGTCGTTTTACGACTGGTACTGCGATTTGCCGCCCTCCTCACCGCAAACCTGGGGTGAGCAGACCGACGTGCCGGAAGCCGCCGACTGGTACAACTCCGGTTACCTGGTGGTCTGTGGTGCCAACCTGCCGATGACCCGCACCCCGGACGCCCATTTTTATTCCGAAGTGCGCTACAAGGGCACCAAAGTGGTGGCGGTGGCACCGGACTACGCGGAATATGTGAAATTCGCCGATCTATGGATGCCAGCCAAACAAGGTACCGATTCGGCGCTGTTTCTGGCCATGGGTCACGTGGCGCTGAAAGAGTTCTTTATCGACCGTCAGGAAACTTATTTTCAGGAATACGCCCGCCAGTTCACCGACCTGCCGATGCTGGTCATGTTGCGGCCCTTTACCGATGCCGATGGTAACAGCGGCTATACCAGTGACCGTTTTGTCCGCGCCAGCGATTTTGATGGCGACCTCGGTGAGTCCAACAACCCGGACTGGAAAACCATCGTCATCGACGCCAACAGTGGTAACCCGGTCGCGCCCAACGGCACCATCGGTTTTCGCTGGGGTGAAGAGGGTAAATGGAACCTGCTGGAAAAGGCGGGAGCGGATCAGCAGCAGACCTCTGCGCAGATCACCCTGCTGGACGGCGAGCATGAAACCGTTGCAGTCCACTACCCCGATTTTGAGGGCACCGACAGCGGCGCTGCCGGCACCATGGTACGCAATGTCGCCGCACGCAAACTGATGTTAAACGGTGAAGAGACCCTGGTGGCCACCGTGTTTGATCTGCAGGCGGCGCACTATGGGGTTGATCGCGGCCTCGGTGGCGTCGCGGCCAGTAGTTACGACGATGCCGAGGTTCCATTTACACCGGCCTGGGCGGAAGCGATTACCGGCGTCAAACGGGCCGATATTGAGCGCACCGGGCGCGAATTTGCCGACAATGCAGCGAAAACCCGCGGTAAATCGATGGTGATTCTCGGTGCCGGTCTGAACCACTGGTACCACAACGACATGAACTACCGCGCGATCATGAACCTGCTGCATCTGTGCGGGTGTGTCGGTCAGAGTGGTGGTGGCTGGGCCCATTACGTGGGGCAGGAAAAATTGCGCCCGCAGGCTGGCTGGGCTCCGATTGCTTTTGCGCTCGACTGGCAGCGGCCACCGCGGCAAATGAACGGCACCAGTTTCTTCTATTTTCATACCGACCAGTGGCGTTATGAACGGCTCGATGCCGATCAGCTGCTGGCACCCACCGCGAAGGGCGCTTACCGCGGGCATAACCTTGCGGATTACAACGTCGTTTCCCAACGGCTTGGCTGGCTGCCATCGGCACCCCATTTCAACAAAAACCCGCTGGATATCTGCGATGAAGCGGTCGCCGCCGGTGCCAGCGACGATCAGGCCATTGTCGATCACCTGGTTGCGCAGCTGAAAAGCGGTGACACCGCGTTTTCCGGCGAGGACATCGATGCGCCTGAAAACCACGTCCGCAACCTGTTTGTCTGGCGCGCCAACCTGCTCGGCACCAGCGCCAAGGGACATGAGTATTTCCTCAAGCATCTACTCGGTGCGCAGAACGGCGTGATGCAGGACGTGGTGCCGGAAGCACAGGGCGAAGAGATCAAGTGGCATGCTGAGGCCCCGATTGCCAAACTCGACCTGCTGGTGGATATCAACTTCCGCCTCAACTCAACCGGTGCCTACTCTGACATTATCCTGCCGACCGCCACCTGGTACGAAAAGGACGACATCAACACCACCGATATGCACCCATTTATCCACCCGCTGACCGCTGCGGTCGATCCGGGCTGGGAGAGCAAGAGTGACTGGCAGATCTTCCGCAAGATCGCCGGTAGCTTTGCGCAGCTGGCGGAGAAACACCTCGGTGTGCGCAAGGATCTGGTGGCGATTCCAATGATGCATGACAGCCCCGCAGAGCTGGCCCAGTCGACCGATGTGAAGGACTGGAAACGCGGAGAAGTTGATCTGATCCCCGGCAAGACGGCGCCCATTTTCAAGGTCGTCGAACGCGACTACGGCGCGGTATCGAAAAAATTCAACGCCCTCGGACCGCTGATGAAATCCCTTGGCAACAACGTCAAGGGCATCGACTGGAATACCGATGAAGAGTACGACCACCTGAAAGCGACCTCCTACACCATTACTGAGGAGGGCATCACCCAGGGCATGCCGTCGCTGCAGGAGGACATCAACGTCTGCGACTCGATCATGGCGATGGCACCGGAAACCAATGGCGAGGTGGCCTGGAAGAGCTGGCAGGCGCTGTCGACCAAAACCGGTATTGATCACACGCCACTGGCGGGTGACCGGCGTGCGGACCGCATTACTTTTCGCGACATCAAGGCACAGCCGCGCAAAATTATCACTGCGCCCACCTGGTCTGGTGTTGAGTCGGAGGAGGTGAGTTACACCTCCGGCTACACCAACGTTCACCACCACATCCCGTTTCGTACCCTCACCGGGCGCGCCCAGTTCTATCAGGACCACGAGTGGATGCTCGATTTTGGCGAGGGCTTCTGCACCTGGCGGCCACCGGTTGATCTGCAGGCAACCCTGGGTGTGGATGAAAAACTCGGCGACAAGCCGCACCTGGTGCTGAACTGGATTACGCCCCATTCCAAGTGGGGTATTCACAGCTCCTACAACGATAACCTGCGCATGCTGACCCTGTTTCGCGGCGGGCCGGTGGTCTGGGTGTCGGAAACCGACGCGCAGAAAATCGGCCTCAAGGATAACGACTGGGTCGAGGCGCTCAACAGCAACGGTGCCACCGTCGCCCGTGTGGTGGTGAGTCAGCGTATCCCCGAAGGGATGGCGATGATGTACCACGCCCAGGAGAAGATCGTGAACGTGCCCGGTTCCAACACCACCGGCAAGCGCGGCGGCATTCTCAATTCCGTCACCCGGGTGGTGGTGAAACCAACCCACATGATTGGCGGTTATGCCCAGCTCGCCTACGGTTTTAACTACTACGGCACGGTCGGCTCCCAGCGTGACGAGTTTGTACTGCTGCACAAGATTGAGGATCAGGACGTTGACTGGCTGGAGCGGCCACTGACTGATGAACGTGAGGCACAGCTCAATCCGCCGGGAATACACCAGGCACCCTACGAGTTGCCAGCCGGGTTCGAGGATGCCCCGGAACGGGAAGAGAACGTCTTTGAACAGTCCGACCGCGACACCGAAACAGCGGCTGCGGCGATGAACACCACCGAAGGAGAAACATCATGAAGGTGCGCGCCAATTTTGCGCTGGTATTCAACCTCGACAAGTGCATCGGATGCCACACCTGTTCGGTGACCTGTAAAAACGTCTGGACCAACCGCAAGGGCGTCGAGTACGCCTGGTTTAACAACGTTGAGTCGAAGCCCGGCGTCGGCTACCCGAAAAACTGGGAAGACCAGGGCAAATGGAACGGCGGCTGGACCCTCAACAGCGGCAAGGTGGAGCTGAAATCCGGTAGCAAGGTGAAACGGCTGCTGAACATTTTCATGAATCCCGACATGCCGACCATCGACGACTATTACGAGCCGTTCACCTACGACTACGGTCATCTGCAGACCAGTCCGCTGGCGGAAGCAACGCCCACCGCCAGGCCGCGGTCGCTGCTCGACGGCAGTCAGATGGAAAAGATCGAGTGGGGTCCCAACTGGGAAGATGACATGGCCGGCGAGTTCCACAAGCGCGGTCAGGATCGTAACTTCCGCAATTTTGAACAGGTCGAGAAGGAAATTTACTCGGAGTTTGAAAACTCTTTCAACGTCTACCTGCCGCGAATCTGCAACCACTGTGTCAACCCGTCCTGCGTGGCTTCATGCCCGTCGGGTGCCATGTACAAACGCGAAGAAGACGGCATTGTGCTGGTGGACCAGGACCGCTGCCGCAGCTGGCGCATGTGTGTCAGCAACTGCCCCTACAAGAAGGTTTACTACAACTGGGAGTCGGGCAAGGCGGAAAAATGCACCGCCTGTTATCCGCGTGTTGAATCGGGACTGCCGACGGTCTGTTCCGAAACCTGCGTCGGCCGTATTCGTTACAACGGCGTGATGCTCTACGACGCTGACCGCATCGAAGAGCTGGCCAGCGTACCGGACGAGCAGGACCTTTATCAGGCGCAGCGGGATATCTTTCTTGACCCCAACGACCCCGAGGTGATCGCCCAGGCGCGCGCCGATGGTGTGCCCGAGTCGTGGATTGAAGCGGCAAAAAATTCGCCGATCTACAAACTGGCGATGGAGTGGGAGGTGGCTTTCCCGCTGCACCCGGAATTTCGCACACTGCCGATGGTCTGGTACGTGCCGCCGCTGTCGCCGATACAGTCACAGATCGATCAGGGCAACCTGCCTACCCATGGTGACGGCGTGATTCCGAAGCTCGAAACCCTCAAGGTGCCGATCAAGTTCATCGCCAATCTGCTCACCGCCGGTAAGGAGGAGCCGATTGTGCAGGGGCTGAAACGCATGATCGCCATGCGCAGCTACATGCGCTCGGTGACGGTGGAGAACAACCCCGATACCGCCGTGCTCGATGAGGTGGGCCTTAGCGAAGCGCAGGTGAAAGAGATGTACCGCTACATGGCGATTGCCAACTATGAGGATCGCTTTGTGATTCCCACCGGCCATGAAGAGCTGCGCCAGGACGACTTCTACGCCTTTCAGGGGCAGAACGGCTTCAGTTTTGGTAATGACGGCAACAGCGAGTCAACCCAGCAGGGGCTGTCGCTGCTGCCGGAAAAGCGTAAGGCGTCGGTGGATATCCTCAAATTCGTGCCCAATGCCGGCAAAAACAAACCGCTGCCGCGTGACGGCGATGGCAGTGGGATAGGTACCGGTGAAGCGGCCGCAACCAGTAAAGACAGGGTAGGGTAGAGCGATGCGCTTCTATAAATTTATGGCGCTGTTGTTGGAGTACCCCTCCAACGAGTTCTGCGCTCATCTGGATGAACTGGCAGAGACGGTTGATGAGTTCAACCTCTCCGCCGACGAGAAGCGGGTGCTGGCGGATTTCATCGCCTGGTGCCAGTCGCTGGATGCAACCGCGCTGCAGGCCAAATACGTAGAGACCTTTGACCTGACGCCCGATCACTGCCTCTACCTGACGCACCATCTTTATGAGGAAGAGGACCGCGAGCGCGGCGCAACGCTGGCAACCCTGAAAGAGTTTTTTCGCCACAACGGCTTTGAAGTTGCCAATGGTGAACTGCCCGACTATGTGCCGTTGATTCTTGAGTTTGTCAGCCAGTGTGATGATCTGGCCGTGACCGGCAGCCTGCTGCAGCAGAGTGGCCCGGCACTCGAAGAGGTGGCCACACGACTGGTGGCCCACCAATTACCGTGGGGGCCGCTGCTGGAGGTGCTGCTCAACCAGCTCGACCCGGCGCGCCATCAGTCGGAGCCATCGACCACCGTGGATAGACCGCAACCCAGCGCAAGTGTCGCCTGATCGGCATGGTCACGATGATCCGCTGTTTAGTCCAGAAACCAGTTTTTAGCCCAAACCACGCAAACGGAAGCCAATCATGCTGCTAAATTTCTTTTTTGGCGTTTACCCTTACCTCTGCCTGGCAGTGTTCCTGCTCGGTAGCCTGCTGCGGTTTGATCGCGAGCAGTACACCTGGAAAGCCGATTCCAGTCAGTTGCTGGATCGAAAAAACCTGCGCCTTGCCTCCAACCTGTTCCATGTCGGCATCCTTGCGCTATTTGGCGGCCATTTTGTGGGTCTGCTTGGCCCGCACTGGCTCTGGACATCTCTCGGCTTTTCCGACGTCGGCCACCAGAACGTCGCCATCACCGCCGGCACCGTGTTCGGTATCACCTGCATGATCGGCGGGGTGATGCTCTGGCGGCGGCGCATGTTCAACCCACGTATTCGCGCCGTTACCCGGCGCATGGATATCGTTATTCTCGACTGGTTGCTGCTGACACTGGCACTGGGCCTGGCAACGGTACCGGTTTCCATCTATCACTCGATGCACGGTGACGCCAGTACCATGCTGGCGCTGTCCGCCTGGTGCAAAAGTGTGGTCACCTTCTCGGCAGACCCGCAGCTGGTTAGTGGCGTCAACTTTATCTTCAAGCTGCATTTGTTCTCCGGGCTGACCCTGTTTCTGCTGTTTCCATTCTCGCGGCTGGTGCACATCTGGTCAGCGCCGATTGGTTATCTGAACCGCCCCTATCAGGTGGTGCGTTCCAAATACGTGAAAACGCAATAGGCGAGGGTAATCATGCAATTTCAATTTACCGACCCGGCGGCCAGTTTCAGTGACGGCCTGCAGGTCATCCGCGATTACCACGATAACCTGTTGGCCACCGGCGAACGGCTGTTAAAGCTCTCGTTCAAGATCAGCCATAAGGGCGTAGATGAAGCCGCCGCGCTAGAGGCGATTGATCTGCACCAGCATTACACCCGCGCCAACGTTCTGCATCACGCCGACGAGGAGCGTTGCCTGTTTCCGCCTCTACTGGAGCGGGACCTGGTGCTCGATGGCATGATTGAACGGCTCACCCTCGACCATGAAGAGATTGAACAGTGGTGGGACGAGCTTGCGGTTTTTCTCAGTTCACCGGAAACCATCAAAGATACCGATCGCCTCGTCGAGGTGGCCTACCAGTTCGAGCGCCTGCAGCGGGAGCATCTCACCCGCGAAAATGAAGATTTTCTACCCCGCATTGAAGAGCTGCTCGATCCTGTTCAGCGCTCTCTCATTGGCCAGCAGATGGCCGGGTTGAGGAATAAATCCAAAGCGGCCTGACAGACGGGCCACCTTGTATATTGGGGTGGCCGCCCGGTTATTGCTGCTGAACCAATACCGAAGCTGTATTGGATGATCTGGTTATCGCCCCGGTATTGAATACCACTGCTGGGTGGGCAAATGTTGTATTGCAAGACGCGACCCCGTTAACGCT
>JBPEXY010000189.1:0-1923 GCA_052031065.1 Immundisolibacteraceae bacterium
AACCGACCCAGAGAATCTGACCAACCAGCAATTCCCGCAGATGTTCACCACCAGCGGGATCCCCTGCCAGCAGCAGCAAACTGCCGGTCGCGGCAAGCATAAAGCAGCTACCAATGATCGCCTCCTGTACCTGTGGCCAGCGTCTCTCGCACAGGTAAAGTAGCGCTGCAGAGACCAGCGCCGTGGCATAGGCAGCAAGCTGTGTCGCAGGCCCATGGCCATGAAGGCCAAAATAGTGCGCGGCTATCACCCCCAGTCCGGCGAGCTGAGCGATGGCAAGATCGATAAAAATGATGCCCCGTTCCAGCACTCGCTGGCCCAGTGGAATATGCGTTGCTAAAACTACCAGGCCGGCGGCAAACGCCGGCCCGATAATTCCTGCATCTAAGGCATCAAAGTTCACTGCGGAGTTGCCAGTAACTCGTCTACCAGATAATCGAACAGACTCTCCAGGTCTACCGCACTGGACACTGCACCAACCGTTTGCGGCAACACCCGCTGCGGCGTGCCGCTACGATCAGCTAACCACCGCGAGGGTGCCGGGTCATCAATCGTAGAGCGGATGACAGCAAACGGCTGCTTCTGCTGCAACAGTTCCGCCAGCTGCGACAAATGCCCCACGGTGATTGGCAGTCCCGGTGCGGGTTCAAGTTCACCGACTGAGACCATTCCAAGCCAGTCAAGCAGGTAGCTCCAGTTACGATGATGAACCACCACATGCTTACCACGCAAAGGCAGCGCACGTTGTTGCCAACCTTCAATGGCCGCGCTCCAGCGTTGCTCGAAGCTTGCCAGCCGCTGCTGATAGTAATCCGCGTTGGATCCGTCGATCAGCACCAGCCGCTCGGTCAGCACCTGCGCGATCCGCCGGAGGTTGTGCGGATCAAGCTGCACGTGCGGATTCCCTTCGGGGTGTTGATCACCCTCGCTACGATCAAGTCGCGATGGAACCTCAAGCAATGGCACATGATTTGCTGCCAGTAGATGCCCCGGCTGTCCTGGCCGCACTGCAGAATTCCCGGCACGGCGTTCCAGCAGTGGCAACCACCCAACTTCCAGTCCGGCACCCGTGCAAAATAGCATGTCGGCACGCCTGACCTTGGCGATCAACGATGGCCGCGCCTCAACGTGATGTGGGTCCTGAGCAGCCGTAGTCGCCAGCATCACCTCAACTTTATCGCCACCGATCTCGCTGGCCAGCGCCCGCCACTCTGGCTCACAGGCAAACAGCTTGACGACGGCATTAGCAGATGGCGCCAGCCCAAATGCTGTTATCAGCAGCAGGCTTTTTAGCAAGGAAGATAACGTTCCAGGTCGCGAAGTCCCCGTGCTTTTTTTTGCATCAATATTTGTGCGCACCGTGAGCCCCCAATGTGTGAATGTACTGCAGTAGAAACTGATTTTCCGCGTCCGATTGAGAATGATCGCGGACAAACTGCAAGCGCAGCCGGCTAAACTCAGAGTGAGAATAATCGACCATCCAGCTCCAGCGCCATGGATCGTGCTCACCGATCAGGCCGGACTCTTCGAGCAGTTCGTCATCGCCCTCTCCAGAGGTGTTACCCACCACCGCAAGATCGTTGTCGCTCCAGAGTTTGTCGTATCGCAAACCGGTGCGCCAGCGCGGCATAAACTGGTACACGCCCTGAGCATAGAGCCCTTTCTGGCTTCCGTCATAGGGCAACATTGCCTCACCCACGTCGTTGGCAAAAGCGATTTCACCGTCTTCATCGCGGTAAAAATATTCACTCTGGAAAGTGAAATTACGCGCTCGAGGGTTGCCTAATGGCGCCCATTTCCAGACCAGACTGAGGTTGGAGAGATCGCTATCTCCACCAAAGCTGAAGGTTTCCTCTTCCTCCTCTTCATGGCCATGAGCATGACCGGACTGACGGTCCTCGGCATCACTGCGCAGGTGTGAAA
>JBPEXY010000019.1:0-4026 GCA_052031065.1 Immundisolibacteraceae bacterium
CCGCCCGGGGCGGTAACAGAAGCGGGTTATTGCTCCTGCCTCACACTTGGCGGCAACTATAAGGTGTTCTTTAACACAAATAAATTAGCTATTTATTCAATAATATTTTGCATTTTTGCAAATATCGCCGGCCAGTCTTCACCTCTGACCACGAAATGAACAGCTGGGTTTTCAACCATCAGATGGCTGGTTGCATGCCCATTTACCGTTAGCAAGAATCCCGGCTGATCGCTGCCTGTTCCGCCTCAATGCAGAATCTATAACTCTCCAGCCGATTGCTACATTGGACCTGACCCGGGGGGCGGCACCAAAACCGAACCGGACCCGGATTCGAACGAAAAACCCGAAAGTGGTGGCAAGTGCGGGGCAATTTGCTGAAACAGGCGCCGGTTGGAATCGCACGCCAAATAGACTATAAAAGTGACCCTTTTTGCCACGTTTCGGCCAGGGACTGTTGAACCGCCCGCTAGAGAAGAACGGGTTTCATCGGGCCATAGCCGAATTCCGCAACTGAATCCTTGTTCGATCGCTGGAACCTCGAGTTGTTTATGAATGACCGAGACTAAACGCTATAGCTTGTCTGCGAACGGCCAACCAGATTGAATGAGTCAGTAATCCATTTCTCAGCAACGGAACCTAGCTACTAATGAATGAGCGCACCAGTAATCATGAGTTGGCCACATGGGTGGCCGAGGTCGCGACCCTAACGCAACCAGAACAGATCCATTGGTGTGATGGTTCTAAGGCGGAATACGACCGCCTGGTTGAGCAGATGCTGGCCGACGGAACCTTGACTCAGCTCAACGATACCACTCACCCCAACAGCTATCTGCACCGCTCTGATCCTACCGACGTTGCGCGTACTGAGCATCTGACTTTTGTTTGCACCACCGATGCTGATGATGCCGGCCCTAACAACCAGTGGATGGCGCCAGCGGATGGCCACGCCAAGGTGGATCAGTTGTTTTCAGGAGCAATGAAAGGGCGCACCATGTATGTGGTGCCATATTGCATGGGACCGCTGGAATCCCCATTTTCGCGCTGCGGAGTGGAAATCACCGACAGCCCCTATGTCGCGGCGAGCATGCGCATCATGACCCGTATGGGCGCCAAGGCATTAGGGCGCATCGAGCAGGATGGCGCTTTTGTTAAAGGACTCCACTCCCTGGGTGATCTCGACCCCGACCGCCGCTTTATTATGCATTTCCCGGAAGAGCTGATGATCAAAAGTATCGGTTCCGGTTATGGTGGAAACGCCCTGCTTGGCAAGAAATGTCACGCGCTACGAATTGCCAGCGCCCAGTCCCGCAACGAGGGCTGGATGGCTGAACACATGCTCATCGTTGGCGTCGAGAACCCCCAGGGTGAAGTGCATTACATCGCCGCCGCGTTTCCATCAGCGTGCGGTAAAACCAACATGGCAATGTTGATCCCACCGCAGGAATATGAAGGCTACAAGGTCTGGACGGTTGGTGACGATATCGCCTGGCTCCATCCCGGTGACGATGGCCGGCTCTGGGCTATCAACCCCGAGGCAGGGTTTTTTGGCGTCGCTCCCGGCACCGGTGCAGAGACCAACCCCAATGCGGTAAGCATGCTTAACCATGACTGCATTTTTACCAATGTGGCAGTCACTGAAGACAACCGCCCCTGGTGGGAAGGACTCTCCAACGAGACCCCGGCGACGGACTGGCGTGGAAACCCCTATGACCCGGCGACTGGTCCGGCCGCCCACCCCAACTCGCGCTTTACTGTCTCTGCGAAACAGTGCGCCAGCTACTCAGATATTGCCGATGCACCCAGTGGTGTGCCGATCTCTGCGATCGTTTTCGGCGGCCGACGCCCCAACCTGCTGCCTCTGGTGTTTGAGAGCAAGGACTGGAAGCATGGTGTACTGGTAGGCGCATCGGTCGCATCAGAAACTACTGCGGCACAGAGCGGCAAGGTCGGCGTGGTAAGACGCGATCCGATGGCAATGAAACCTTTTTGCGGCTACAACTTCGGCGATTACTGGAAACATTGGCTCAACATGGGCGAGCGGGTCCCTAACCATCCGAAAATTTTCAACGTCAACTGGTTCCGCCAGGACGAAAACGGAAAATTCATGTGGCCCGGATTCGGAGACAACATGAGGGTGCTCGACTGGATCCTCGAACGTTGTCGAGGGAACGCCGCAGCCGACGAGACACCCATCGGCTATCTACCGGCTAAAGGCAGCCTTAACGTCAGCGGCCTCGACCTTGATGACGCCACGCTTAAAAGGTTGACCGAGGTCGAGCCAGCACCCTGGCTGAAAGAGCTGGATGAGATCGAAGCCTATCTGCAGGAATTTGGCGACCGACTGCCAGCGGAGATCACCGATCAGGTCGAACAGGTTCGGCAACAACTGAATCAGGCCGCTAGTAGCGCCTGATTGCTAAACACCAACCAGGGTAACACGGGTGATCGGAGCCATCGTCCCCTGGTTTCTGGGACTGTTGATGTTTGGGATGGGGCTTGGCCTCACACCTGAAGATTTCTACCGCATCGCGCGCTTTCCCAAATCAGTCGCGGTAGGCCTGGGTGGACAGCTACTGCTCCTACCCCTCTGCGGATTCTCCCTCGCCGCGCTACTGCCGATAAGACCGGAATTTGCCGTCGGGCTCTGCCTGTTAACACTCTGCCCCGGCGGCGCGCTCTCCAACATGTTCACCTACCTCGGTCGTGGCGACGTGGCGCTGTCGGTGTCGATGACCGCCGTCTCCAGCCTGGTCACCGTCATCACCATACCGATCGGTTTGAATATGGCGCTCGGACTGTTCATGGACGCTGGCGGCACCACCATTTCCCTGCCAATGGGTAGAACCGCCCTGCAGATTCTGCTGATTACAGTCATCCCGGTATCTGCGGGCATGGTGGTACTGAACTATTTTCCCAGGGTGGCGAAACGGGCGGAAGGCTGGGTGCGCACCGGAAATCTGCTGTTTCTGCCACTGATCATTGCCGGGATTCTCGGCGCGGAAGGCGGACAATGGTTTAACAACCTGGTGGCCGCAGGCGCGCTGACCGTCGTTTTCAACCTGTTCACCATTCTGCTGGGCTATGGCCTGGGTCTGCTGTTTGGCCAGGCGGCTGTAACAATCAAAACCCTGGCGATAGAAGTAGGTGCGCAGAACGCCATGCTTGGGGTTGCCATCGCCGCGAGCCCGTCAATGCTCGGGGATCCAGCCGTTGCGATCGTACCGTCAATCTATGCAGTAACCATGGTTGTGCTACTGGCAATCTACGTGGCGCTAGTCAATCGGGGAATGCTTATTCCCACCAAACGCTATTAGTCAGGATAACAGCGCCCTATTGGCCGCCGCTGTTACTGTTGCTCGCCAACCAGCTGTTCGAGAAGCACCCTGGCGTTCTCAAGACCGCCCCGATATACCGTGGCAACAAACTCAGCGGCACTCTGCTCGGCACCGGCTACCGGATCAAAATCTGCGCTCCAGATCACCCGCGTCCTGCCATCTTCTTCCTGCACCGCGAAAGTGGAACAGTAGTTGGTAAACGGCACCTCGCCGCCGATGATCCGGTAATCATACCGCTCTCCTTCGACCCTGGCGGTCTGCTCCTCCAGCAGTTCACCACCATCCGGCATCAACAGTCGTCTGACTGCACCCACACCAACCCGGTCTGCGCTGCACTCCGCAGCAGAGGGAAACCAGGGTGACATATCCTCAAAGCACCCCATTAGCGCCCACACTGCCGACAGGGGGGCATTGATTACTATCTCTTCATGAACGAATGATTGCGCCATGCCCTTCTCCTCATAGCATTGATTGTCTGCTACCTGGCACCATTATAAACCCCGCTCAGTGCTGTTATCGTGGCGGGAATCGCTATCAAACGCTATGTCACACGCTATAATCGCCCCACTCAACATCCGACCGGGACTCATGCACTAACCTGAATCCCAAGCTGACCACCCAGAGGAAAATCATGGCAACCCCAGAACTTAAGGATATGTCGCTGTTCCGCGAACAGTGTTACGTCAACGGC
>JBPEXY010000190.1:0-14868 GCA_052031065.1 Immundisolibacteraceae bacterium
CTTCGGGATGAGCCAGGCCTGATAGTAATGGCCGATCGCCAATGGGTGTTCCCACTCGGCGATGTGGACCAGGGGCTCGACTGGGATCTGGCGCCCCATCTGAGTGGCGCGCTGGGCAACGTCTTTACCCATCTGGCAGCGGGAGCCACCCTGCGCACGGGTCGAAACCTTGAGATGGACTTTGGGCCGCCAACCATTCGCCCGAGCAAGCCGGGGTCAAATTTTTTCAGTCGCCAGAATGGCCAATGGGGCTGGTATCTGTTTGCGGGTGTCGAAGCACGGGCGGTCGGGCGCAATATCTTTCTTGACGGTAACACCTTCAAGAGTAGCCACAAGGTCGATCGTGAGACCTGGGTGGTGGATGGTCAGGTCGGTGCCGTATTGATGGTGTCACGATTGCGTATTGCGTTTACCAATGTGTTTCGCAGCAAGGAGTTTGTGGGCCAGCAGACACCATCGGAATTTGGCGCGATTTCCATAACCCTCGATTATTAGTTGATCGGCATTAGTTACTCAGATGGATGATCAGCGCCAGTGGTGTAGCAGTGAGCGTAGGGTCGAGACCAGTGCCAGTGGCTGGTCAATCAGCAGGTGGTGGTGGGCGTCGGGGATCTCGATCATCGGTACCTCCTGCGGTAATGTGGCGCGCAGGTAGTCGCGTACCTGGTCGGAGACAACGATGCTGTGTTCAGCGTAGAGATAGGCCAGATCGCAACCGATGTTCTGCAGCTCGGCATGTTGATCATGCAGGGTCATGTTAAGAAACAGTTTATCGTCAAATTTCCAGCTCCAGCCGCCTTCCATTTCGGCAATCGAGTGGCGCACCACGTGTTCCAGCAGGCGTGGCTGCTCGCATGGCTGTGGAGGTAACAGAAAAAACCGTGCCGCGGCGGTTTCATAATCCTCGCAGATGGTCTTTGGTCGGTAGGGTGCCTTCGAGGGGTCAAACGGGGGTTCAACATCGGGAGGGAATATTGCGCTGTCGACCATCACTACCGCCCGCAACCGCTCGCCAACAGTGGCGGCAAGGGTCAACGCGACCGCGCCACCAAGGCTATGGCCGACCACTACGGTACGGTTATCAAGCCCAAGCTGGTCAACGATTGCCACCACGTCATTAGCGAAGACGGCGCTGGAGTATTGCTGTCGATATTCGCTGTTGCCCATGCCGCTGAGGTGGGGGGCGACAACAAAATGGTGCTGAGCGAAAAAAGGGGCGATGAAATCCCACCAGTTGGCGTGGGCCGCAGCGCCATGGACCAGGATCAGCGCCGGGTTGGCTGGGTCGCCCCAGTGCTGGTACTCGACACGGGCGTCGTCTACGATCAGTTCGCCAATGGCGGGTTTCTGATCAAGTGCCTGTTGCCACCAGGCCGGACGCTCAGTATCGCTGCCTGGAGCGCCGGTTGCACCTTGCTGGTTCATTATGGTTTCTCCTCTTTTCTGGCTGTGCAGTATCGCCACTTGATTGTTTGATCTAGTTATTCAGCGTGACTCGTTTGCGCAGCACGCTACGGTTGCCGGCGTTTGCCGCCGATAAAGATTAGAATAAGCGTTTGAACCTACATTTTATCCTTACTACCGACGACTCATGAGCGACAATCGCGTCTATCTATACGACTCTACCCTGCGCGATGGGCAGCAGACCCAGGGAGTCGATTTCACCAGTGGCGACAAGATCGCTATATCGTGCCAGCTCGACCTGCTTGGGGTCGACTATGTTGAGGGTGGTTGGCCCGGTGCCAATCCAGCCGATGACCAGTTTTTCGGCCAACTACCGGATCTGCAAACTGCCCGTTTTGCCGCGTTTGGCATGACTCGTCGTCCCGGTCGGTCGGCTGAAGAGGATGCCGGGCTGGCGGCGCTGTTAGCCTGTGATACGCCGGTGATCTGCCTGGTTGGCAAAAGCTGGGATTTTCACGTTCGTGTTGCACTGCGCACCACAGAGCAGGAAAACCTGGCGATGATTGGTGACAGTATCCGTTACTGTGTCGATCAGGGCCGCGAGGCTGTCTATGACGCGGAACATTTTTTTGATGGCTATAAAGCCAATCCGGAATTTGCTCTCAGTTGTCTGCATACAGCTCTGGATGCCGGAGCGCGCTGGGCAGTATTGTGCGATACCAACGGCGGAACACTGCCCGATGAAGTGGCCGCTATTAGCGCTGAGGTTTGTGAAAAACTGCCGGGTTCCCGGCTCGGTATCCACTGCCATAACGATACCGGCAATGCGGTGGCTAATTCCCTCGCGGCGGTCAATGCCGGGGTGCGTCAGGTTCAGGGAACACTGAACGGCCTGGGGGAACGTTGCGGTAATGCCAATCTGGTGACGCTGTTGCCGCTGCTGATGCTGAGGCTCGGATTTGAAACCGGGGTCGACGAAGCCGGACTGAAAAATCTGGTTTCCACCTCCCATCTGGTGGACGAGCGGCTCAACCGTAATTCCGACCGCCATGCCCCCTTTGTTGGTGCCAATGCTTTTGCGCACAAAGGCGGACTGCATGTCTCTGCAGTGCAGAAGGACCCACGTAGTTACGAACATATCGACCCGGAATTGGTCGGCAACCGACGCAAGATACTGGTCTCTGACCAGGCTGGAAGGGCCAATGTTCTGGTGCGGCTGGCGGAACTGGGTATAGAGGTAGAAGCGTCTGATCGTCGGGTCGATGAGCTGGTTGCGCAGATCAAGCAGCGGGAACATCTGGGATTTGCCTACGATGGGGCTTCCGCCAGTTTTGAGATGTTGGCGCGGCGTGCGCTGGGGCAGTGGCAGGATCATTTCACCCTGCAGAGTTTTCGCGTCACCGATGAGCGGCGGACCAGTGCCGACGGCACCGTGGAAAACCTTTCTGAAGCAACCATGAAGGTTCAGGTTGACGGTGTGTTACACATGACTGTTGCCGAGGGTAACGGGCCGGTCAATGCTCTCGACAACGCTTTGCGTAAAGCGCTGCTGCCGGCCTATCCGCAGTTGCTGGATATGCAGCTGGTTGATTACAAGGTGCGCATTCTTGAATCGAGTTCCGGTACTGCGGCGGTGACCCGGGTGATGGTGGAAAGTGCGGATGCCGCAGGCCGTCGCTGGAGTACGGTTGGTGCCTCCGGTAATGTGATCGAAGCTTCCTATCAGGCGCTGTTTGACGCGGTTAACTACAAACTTTTTATAGCGCTGAGGGAGTAGCCCGTCGCCGACCGATGCGCCTGCTGACCTATAACATCCATAAAGGGTTCAGTATCGGTAATCGACGCTTTACCCTGGAGACTATTCGCCACGCGCTGCAGCGGGTTGATGCCGATGTCGTCTTTCTACAGGAGGTGCGCGGCCATTCGGATCGCCACCCGTTACCCGTGGGGCCACTCAATACCCTCTCGGGTGAGGCGGCGCAGTTTGAGTACCTGGCCGACCAGCTCTGGCCCCACTATGCCTACGGTAAAAACGCCATTTACCGTGGTGGCCATCACGGCAATGTGATTCTCAGTCGCTACCCGTTTGTTGAGTGGGAAAACATCAACGTTTCACCCCATCCGCGCGCCAGTCGCAGCCTGCTCCATGGTGTGATCTCTCCGCCGGTTTTTGCCCACCGCCAGCTGAAGCTGCATCTGATCTGTGTCCATCTGGGTCTGTTTGAGGCGGAGCGCCGCTCGCAGTTGCAGCGGCTGGTAGAGCGCATTCGTAGTCACGTTCCTGATGATGAGCCACTGGTCATCGCCGGTGATTTCAACGACTGGCGCAAGCAGGCGGATCAATACCTGATCGGCGAGTTAAAGCTACAAGACTGCTACCAGGCGTTACATGGCAAACCGGCAGCGACCTTTCCGGTCTGGCGGCCGCTGTTGGCGGTGGACCGTATTTATACGCGCGGGGTGACGGTGCACGACTGCAAGCGCCTCGGTGGCCGACCCTGGACGGGGCTGTCTGACCACCTGCCATTGACCGCGCATCTCGGGTTTGAGTGATGAATCTGGCCGCGATTGAACTGATACTGGTTGGTATTACGGCGCTGTTGGCGCTCTGGACCATGGGGCACGCCATGCTGCATAAGCCGGAACCACGGGCAGCGGCGATCTGGATTCTGATCTGCCTGGCGGTGCCGCTACTCGGAGCGGTGCTTTATCTGCTGTTTGGCATCAACCGGCGTACCAGCCGGGCACGGCGCCGAGCGGCAACCCGGTTGCCAGATGAACAGATGACCAGCCCGCTCGGTGGCGCGACCCAAACAGCGGAGAAGGTGACAGTTCCCGCTGAGCTGGAACATTATCGGGCTCTGGTGCTGACCACAGGTCAGGTGACCGGTCTGCCGCTACTTGCGGGTAACCGGCTAGAACCGCTGTTCAATGGTGATGCTGCTTACCCCAGGATGCTGCAGGCAATTGCCAGTGCGCGGCGGTGGATCTATCTCAGCAGCTATATTTTCGATGGTCGTGATGCCGGTCAGCAGTTTGTCGACGCGCTGCATCAGGCTCATCTCCGTGGTGTTGAGGTGCGGGTGGTAATCGATGGCATCGGCGAATGGTACGACGGCGGCAGGACGCGCCGTCAGCTGCGCCGTGCCGGTATCGGTGCGGTAGTTTTTCTGCCACCGCAACTGCTGCCGCCGCAACTGGCAGTCAACCTGCGTAACCACCGAAAGTTGTTACTGATTGATGGTCGCCTGGGTTTCGTGGGTGGAATGAACATTCGCACCCAGAATCAGAACTGGCGCGGACAGCCGCGCAGTATTGCTGATCTGGCTGTACAGATCACCGGTCCGGTGCTGGAGCAGATGATCGAGGTGGCTGTTTCTGACTGGCGTTACGTCACGGGGGATCAGTGGCAGCCGCCATCGTTACCTGTCGAGACCTCTGCAGAACCGCCTGCGCCCTTTGTATCCACTGCGTTGTGCCGGGTTATCCCCGATGGTCCAGCGCAGCAGGAGGATAAACTGCTGGCAGTACTCCTTGGCGCTGTCGCGACCGCGCGGGAGGCGGTCTGGCTCATGACGCCCTATTTTCTGCCGCCGCGGGAACTGGCGGCGCTGCTGCTGGCCGCTGTGCGTCGCGGCGTTGCGGTGACTATAGTTTTGCCGCAAAAAAGTGACCACCCGATTGTGCAGTGGGCAAGTTTGCATGCCTTGCCGGAACTGCTCGTGGGGGGGGTGCGCGTCTATCGACAGCCGCCGCCATTTGCCCATACTAAACTGGTGGTGGTTGACGAGCACTACTCACAGTTTGGTTCTGCCAATATTGATGCGCGTAGCCTGCACCTCAATTTTGAACTGATGGTAGAAAGTTACGATCAGCACTTTTGTGAGCAGATGGTGCGGCACTGTCAAACAGTGATCGAACAGAGTGAGCCCCTGAACGCGCAGATGCTGTTGTCACGGCCACTCTGGGTGCGGCTCAGAAACGCCTTTTTCTGGCTCTTTTCGCCGAATCTTTGACCTGTCGACAGTTAGGTCGGCGGAATCAGTTTTGCATTGGAAATTTAATCAGGTCCGCTGTTGGAGCTCTGGTGCCAGTAACTGCAGGGAGAGTAGTGTTGGATGATGTCTATATAGTCGGTGTTGGCATGACCCCATTCGGCAAGCTGTTTCACCACTCGGTAAAAAGCCTTACCGAGGCGGCGGTGACGGCAGCGCTCAAAGATGGTCAGGTGGTGTTAGAGGCTTTGCAGGCGATCTATTTTGCCAATACCGGCCAGGGCGTACTGGAGAATCAGCACCTGGTGCGTGGGCAGATAGCGCTGCGTGCCATGGGGGTTGAGCAGACTCCGGTGATTAACGTAGAGAATGCCTGTGCCAGTGCCAGCTCGGCGTTTCAGAGTGCCTGCCTTGCCGTCGCTTCGGGCCAGGTAGAGACGGCGCTGGCGGTGGGGGTGGAAAAGATGGTCATTGAAGATCGGGCGCGGATGTTTTCGTTGTTTGATTGCGCCTGGGATGTAACCACGGCCAGCGAAAATATGGCCCGTTTGTCAGCTCTGGTAACTCCGCCGGAGGAGTTGGATGCCTCCGGGGTACGTAGCCTGTTTATGGATATCTATGCGCTGCTGGCCCGTTTTCACATGCAACATTTTGGGACCACCCAGGAGCAGCTGGCGGTGGTGTCGGCAAAAAACCATAAACACTCTGTGCTCAATCCACTTTCCCAGTATCGGGATGCGATCTCCGTCGACCAGGTGTTAGCCGCAAAAATGGTCAGTTGGCCGTTGACACTGCCGATGTGTTCTCCCGTGAGTGACGGTGCCGCCGCTGCCGTCGTGGTCAGTGGCAGCCTGTTAAGCGAGGATCAACGTCGGCGTGCGGTGCGGGTTCGTGCCTGCGAAATGGGTATCGGTAGCGACCGTCCGGCCGAAGCGTTTGACCGGCATCTCTGCCGAATCGCTGCGCAACGGGCCTATGAACGGGCCGGGGTGGGACCGGAGGATATGGACCTGGCTGAGGTCCATGATGCCACTGCCTTTGCAGAGATACAGCAGACTGAAAATCTCGGTTTTTGTGAAATTGGTGACGGCGGGCGACTCGCTGCAAGTGGCGCGACAGCGCTAGGCGGACGGATTCCAGTTAATCCGTCGGGTGGTTTGCAGTCGAAGGGCCATCCCATCGGTGCAACCGGACTGGCGATGATCCATGAACTTGTCGTTCAGCTTCGCGGCGAAGCGGGGGGGCGTCAGGTTGCGGACGC
Source organism: Immundisolibacteraceae bacterium (assembly GCA_052031065.1). Taxonomy (GTDB): domain Bacteria; phylum Pseudomonadota; class Gammaproteobacteria; order Immundisolibacterales; family Immundisolibacteraceae; genus JBPEXY01. The sequence goes on from JBPEXY010000190.1 coordinate 6,661, forward strand.
GCGTATGGGAATCGCGGAAAATGGCGGTGGTTTTCACGGCTATGAGGAGGCGGTGGCGGCGATCACCATTCTTGAACGGGAAGGGAAGAGTTATTGAGTCATGAATGAAAGTTAAATAATAAAACTAATAAAGCTATACCCCAACTGCCGGGTACGGTTCCTCGACCTGGTGATGCCGGGGCGGCGAGGAGTGATTACTGTGGAGCGACTGCGCGCCAGTGGCCCGGAACTGACGATCACCATCGTGAGTGGTTTTGATCGCCAGGGGGAGTTGCCGGTACAGCAGCAGACAGGGAGTTGGCGGGTTCTACGGAACCTTTTCTGCTGAAAGAGTTGCTGCGGATTGCACGCAGTAACTTTCCGGGCGGCGATCTTGATTAGATTTTCCCTGTCTGAACGGAGTCAGCCCCGGGAATTTAATTTGTCGGTAAATTTCCAATGGGTATTCTGGGCTACAATCGCTGTTGCTGAAACTTTGCGCCTGCCTAATGGATTATGGAGTATCACGGTGCCGGAAACTGAAAGAATCGAAAAAGCTCCGGTAGCGCCGCTGCGCGCTCTGCTGCTCGCTACGGCGCTGCTGCTGATCGTTTTTCCGTGGATTCCCGGCGCTACTGATTTCAGTGCCAATGAACTTTCCCTGCGTCTGGTAGCGACCATCAGTGCGCCGATACTGGTGATGCTGTTACTGCTGGATGCGACTATGTTACTGGTCTATCTGGAGGGGAGCGAAAGTGATTCGCAGAGCCGTAGCTGGCGTTTTTCCATGTGGGCTAATCTGCTTGCATCCCTGTTTCTGGTACTCAGCTGGGTTCCCTTCTTTATCCGCCTGAATAACTGAGTCTGTCTTTGACAATGGGCATGATCGTTGTCACCGGAGATCATCGCTTTACCGATTCGATTCCGCTGTTTGCATATGCTGATATTGCTCTCAAGCAGTGCTCTTCTGTGGCGCAAGCGCTTGTCCTCGCCGATGAACATCCCGGCGATCTGATCATCATCGATACCGATACGGTCACTGCCGGGCTGCAGGTGCTGACTGGGAGACGGGTAATTTCTGTCGGAGCGTGCGAGCTGGGTGGCCTTGAAAGCATTCACCATTTTGTCCCCGACCAGCAAGGTAATTTCTGGGTTGCTGTGCAGCTGTTGGCCGCAGAACAGTCCGGCAGGAGCCATGCAGATCCGGTGTCCTCTGCGGCACTGCTAACTCGACCGGAGATGCTGAGCCTGGCTGAGAAGGCCAGTAGCGGCATTATTGCCGTTGACGTCGCTGGCGTGGTTCGCGATGCGACCGACAAGTTTCTGCAGTCGGTATCGCAACCTGTTGACCGGGTGCTTGGTAAAAGCCTGGCCGATCTGCTTGGTGATGGCCCATTGCAAGAGTTGCAGAAGTTCATTAGCAGTGCTGAGCCTGGTTCGCTGCAGACTTTCGAATTTCGGCAGCAAGAGGCAGCTGGTTGGGTGAGTTGGCTGGTACTGGGGCATCGGGTAACTATTTCCGGGACCCCTGTTCTGGTTGCGGTGGTACGTAACATTTCGGATCGCGAGCGGGCTGGCAGGGCGCTAACACGGGAGATTGAAAAGAGCCGTCGTCTGCTTGATACGTTGCCGGACGGTGTCGTTGTGCTTGATCGAAATCTGGCGGTGGTGGAGTGCAATGATGCCTTTGCGGAGCTTCACGGCTACAGCCGCGACGAATTGATCGGTACCAGCGGCCTCAACCTGGTGACCATGGAGGAGGCCGAGTCTCGGTCGCGTGCGTTGGCCGGTCTGTCGGCCACTTCAAAAATCGTCAATGATCGTGTCGCGGTGCGTAAAGACGGCACACAGATCAATGTCGAGGTTCATAGTGTTGTCGTTGGCGAGGGGGCACAACGGCAATATATCTCGGTAGTGCGCGATCTGCGCCCGTTTCAGGATGCCCAGCGCCGTTTGCGCGAGAGTGAGGACCGTTACCAGACCATATTCAGCAATATTCCAGGAGGGATCTGTATTACCACCCGGAGCGGTGAATTCCTGGAGGTAAATCAGGCTTTTTGTGACCTGGTTGGCCTGAGCCGCGAGCAACTGTTTGAAAAACAGCACTCTTTCGTTGCTGGTGGTGATGGCAGGCTGCAGCAGTTTTACGACCGGGTTGTAGCCAACGGTTCTGACCATGCGGATGTCGACGTAACACTGCATGACGGCCGGTTGGTGCAACTGGAGGCATTTGGCACGCTGCTGGCGTCACAGAGCCTCGAAGAGCCAGAGCAGGTCATGATCATGCACATTGATCAAACCGCGCGCGCGATGGCTGAAAAGACCAGCCGACACCTGGCTGACAAGCTGGCCAAGCTGATCACTACTTTGCCAATGGCGGCAATCGAGCTGGATCAACAGCGGCGAATAACCGCATGGAACCCGACCGCCGAAAAACTGTTTGGCTATCACGCGGAACAGGCTCAAATGCTTACGCTGGACCAGATAACACCGCCAGACCGTCAGGCCAGGGTTAAGCGTGTCTGGGGCGAGTTGCTCGAACAACCGGCATCGCGCTACTACCTGGGTCAGGGGTTGAACCGGTCAGGAGAGGTGATCGAATGCGAATGGTATATCACACCGATCATTAATGAATCGGGGGCACTGGTTTCCCTGATCTGTCTGGCGGTTGATATTACCGCGAAAAAGCAGCTCGAACTGCAGGCCAGTCAGACACAAAAAATGGAAGCTCTGGGCCAGCTTGCCGGCGGAATTGCCCACGATTTCAACAATATTCTTACGGGTATCATCGGTTACGGTGATCTGGCGGCGATTCATCCCGGGGTTGCGGAGGATACAAAGCTTAAAGGTTATCTGGATGCAATCCATCGCGCCGGTAATCGCGGCCGCGACCTGATCCGGCAGATGCTCAACTACACGCGCATGCGGCCGCCACGGGTAGAGCTGATTGAGCCCGAGAAGACGGTGGGCGAAGTGGTGCAGATGCTTGAAGCGACCCTGCCAAAATCGATAAGGATCCAAAGCCTGTTTGATCGTCAGCTACCGGCTATTCGAGTGGACTCTACACAGCTCCATCAGGTGGTTATGAACCTTTGTGTCAATGCCAAGGATGCCCTGCCTGATCAGAAAGGCACGTTAACCATTAAACTGAAACAACGTAATCTGCAGCGCACCAGTTGTCACTCCTGTCAGCAGTTGTTTCATGGTGAGTACCTGATGCTCTCCATCGAAGATGATGGGGTCGGTATGTCGGTAGAATTAATCTCGAAGATTTTTGACCCGTTTTTTACCACCAAGGAGGTAGGTAAGGGGACAGGGATGGGACTGGCGGCAACGGATGGGATTGTTCATGGGGCGGGAGGCCATGTCCGGGTCCGTTCAAGAGAAGGCAAAGGGACTCGTTTTGAGATTTTTCTTCCCTGTACCGACCAACCGACGCCGGAACTAAAAAAAGTGGAAGTCGATCCGGGCTCCGGGGGAGAGGGGTTGAGGCTGTTGCTGGTAGACGACGATCAACAGGTCCTGGACTTTCAGCAGGAGCTGTTTTCCGGGCAGGGTTACCAGGTTATCGCCTGTAGTTCGCCGAGAGAGGCGTTGACTGTAGTTGATAACCAAACGGAAAGATTCGACGCAGTGATTACCGATTTCATCATGCCGGAAATGAATGGCGCCGAGCTCGCCCGTGAATTACAACAGCGGCAACCTGACACCCCGGTTCTGCTCTGCACCGGGTATCTCGACGAGGAGGACAGGTTGACGGGAATGCCCCCGAATGTGAAGCAGTTGCTCTATAAACCGCTTTCGGCCCAGCAGATGATTGCTACGGTAGGAATAACTATCCAGGACAATATTGGCATAAATTAACCGATACCTGAGTCTCTGGTCAGGCTCGAGCTCGCCAACATTGCCGCAGCGGTGTCGAAGGTTGGCGTCGCCCGTCGCCTCTATAATTACAGAAGGCCTTATTTGCAGGAGCATGGTTTGTTCAGTTACGTAGACCCGGAAATTAAACAGTGGCTGGAAGCGCGTGGGCTGCTGGTGACGATCAACCGGTCGGGTCAGCCGGTGGTCACCGAGGCCACCGATTTTCTGGTTTCGGTGCTCGGGCCGGTACCCTTGCCACGAAAAATTGCCGGACAACAGGTCAATCTCGACTGGTACCCTTTCGTTCGCCGCACCGAGCTTGGTGACGTGCTGGGTGCAGCCGAGCAGGTGCGACAGGGTGATGCCAGCGCTCTACAGCAGCTACTACAAAGCAGTATGTCGGTTAATTCGGTGTTTGCGTTACCCGGCTTTAAAGATGCGGTAGAACCGCTGGTACGTATTCACTCCTGTTGTTTAACCGGCGACATCTTCGGCTCCCAGCGCTGTGACTGCGGGCCGCAACTGCAGATGGCATTTGAAACTATCCTGCGCGAGGGTGCCGGAGCGGTGATCTACATGAGTGGTCATGAGGGGCGCGGAATCGGCCTCTGGGCAAAAGCCATCACCTATCTGCTGCAGGACGAAGGGCGCGATACCTACGAAGCCAACGCAGCGCTTAACCTGCCGGATGACTCCAGGGACTTTAGCGATGCCGCGGTGGTGCTGCGCTATCTGTTGGCTGGTCGTCCAGTACGGCTGTTAACCAATAATCCGGAAAAACGGCATCATCTGGAACAGGGTGGCCAACCGGTTAGTCGTATCTGTCCGTTGGTCACCGGGGTTAGTGAACATAACCTGCGTTACCTGGAGGCGAAGCGGGCCAAGGGGCATCAGTTCCCGGATCAGCTACCGCTGGATTGACCCGGCGTGGAGTTAATCTTCCGGTTTACAGTAGAGGTGATAGAGGGTGGCGACCAGCACCGCGATCTTTTCATCAGCGAGCGAATAAAAGATTGTTTGCGCTTCGCGATTGGTGGCGACGATCTGGTCGCGGCGAAGAATAGCCAGGTGCTGGGAAAGCGCAGACTGGCTTAACGGTAGCGACAGGTTAAGTTCGCCAACTGATAACCGCTCGCGCTCCATCAGTGAACAGAGAATCATCAGACGGTTGGGATTGGAAAGAGCTTTCAGCAGCCGTGAGACCATGCCTGCCTGCTGCCTTAGCTCTGCCAGTTCCTGGGTATCCACGGTTGTTCCGTCCTGATGATCATCCGGGGGACCGTCTGGCACATCCCCTGTGCTTCAATATAGATATCCCGAGTTTACCAAATCAGATCTCGGGTAAGTTGACCTGCCGCCACCATCCCGGTAGCGCTCACAATTGCTGTAACCAGGGGTCAAACATCTTAATGCAGCGCAGATTGTAACTGTCTGCGCAAACTTCTTACCAAATCCGGGTCGTCGAGCCACTCAAGCAGAGCGATAGCGGCTACACGGGAGCCCTGATCATCATAGTCGCGATCGACCAGCAGGCATTGTAGAAATGCTCTGATTGCTTGTTCTATCTTCGCCTCGCCAATGAGCTCAATGGCTTGCAGGTAGGCCTCCCGCGCCGGCGAATCTGGAAAATCACCCCGGTTACGCAGGCGCAGCGTGCAGATCTGCCGCACTGCGGCGGCGGCATCATACCGGTCATCTCCAAGGTGCACCGGTTCAACCAGTTCAAGAGCGCGTTGTGGTTGTGTAAACAGAATCTGTCTGGCCAGCAGTGTGCGCGCCGCGAAATTGTCCGGTTCGGTCTCCAGCAAGGTTTCCAACAGAGCGATTGCCGCCGATGGGTTGCTGTCTGCCAGTAGTGTTTCGGCATCTTTAACAATCCGGTCGCCTTCAGAGGGAAGCGAGTTCTCTAACCATTGACGGACATCCGCTTCTGGCAGTGCGCCACTGAACTGAGCGGTGACCTGGCCATCAACCACCAGCATCACTGCTGGAATGCCGCGGACCTGAAACTGCGCTGCCAGGGTCGGGTTGGCATCAACATCCACTTTGACCAGCGACCATCTCCCTTCAGCTTCCGCCGCCAGCTTTTCCAGCACCGGTGCCAATGCTTTGCAGGGACCACACCATTCGGCCCAGAAATCCACCACCACCGGTGCTGCGCTACTGTTCTCAATAACGTCCTGCTCAAAATCGTTCACTTCATAGCTCATGGGGTTACCCACCTTACTGCAGGGTTGCCAGCATACTGGCGGAAAAAGGCTTGACTGACTGCCAGTCGCCGTCCCTGACCCGGTTAGCCCAATCGGCATTAGCGATCATTGCCCGGCCTACCGCGACCAGATCACACCAGCCATTTTGAATGGCCAATGCGGCAGGTTCGGGGCTGTTGACAGCGGCCTCCTCTCCAGCAAAGCTGTCGGCAGTGGTGTTGCTGTAACCGACACCACCGCAGCCAATCGTCGGCAGGCCGGAAAGTCTGCTCAGTGCCGCGCAGAGCGGTTCGCCATCTGGCATTGCCGGAGACTCCAGGCGATAGGCGGAGGCGTGGAGAAGGTCAGCACCGGCGGTCTTGAGGAGCTTCACAGTTGTTGCCAGTTCCGTCTGATCAGCCCAGGTACTCCAGTTGTAGTCGTCCACCGAGTGTTGTGACAGTCTGATTCCGACCGGCAAGTCACCCGCTTCACTGCGCACCGCACCGATCACCTCCGTCGCAAATCGACTGCGGCCAGTAACATCGCCGCCATAGCCATCAGTTCGGGCGTTGCTGGCGGGGTTAAAAAAAGTATGGATCAGGTAGCCATTGGCGCCATGCAGTTCAATCGCATCGAATCCGGCGGCTTTAGCTCTTCTGGTTGCCGCAGCAAACTGGTCAAGGGTGCGGGAGATGTCGTCACCACTCATCGCTCTGGGTGTTTCGTAGCGGATCTCTTCGGCGAGCGTCTGTTGATCGCCGAAATCCCGAAACAACCCTTTCGCGGCAACCGCGCTCGGCGCGACTGGTCCGCTGCCGTTCATGGCCCTGCTGTGCCCCAGGCGGCCGGTATGCCATAGCTGAATCGCAATCTTGCCGCCGGCCTGATGAACCGCTTCGGTGACCCGCTGCCAGCCCTCCTGTTGTTCGTGGTTACAGATGGCTGGAATACCACTGTAACCATGGGCATTGTCCATGTTGATGACCGTGCCTTCGGTAATGACCAGGCCGCAACCGCCAGCAGCGCGCGCCGCATAATAATTAACCACCGCCTGGTTGGGGACGCCTTTGGCTGCGCAAAATGAGCGTGTCATCGGTGCCATGACAATGCGATTGGCCAGTTCCATGCCCGCCAGGGAAAAGGGCGAAAACAGCTGTTCAAGAGGAGCGTCGGTCATCACAAATCCTGCTGATCGATATCCCGGACGGCGCCACGGTCGGCGGAGGTGGCAAAACGGGCGTAGGCCTGAAGCGCGCGCGAAACGAACCGTTCGCGATGTTCCGGTTGCCAGGGGTTGGCGAGCTGCTCCCTCGCCTGGCGTCGCTGCGCCAGCGTCTCATCTTCCACGGCAAGATGGATGATGCGGTTGGGAATATCCAGTTCGATCCGGTCACCATTTTCTATCAGCGCAATCGTTCCGCCACTGGCAGCTTCAGGAGAGACATGGCCGATGGATAGACCGGAACTGCCGCCGGAAAAACGACCGTCCGTGACCAGTGCGCACTCCTTGCCGAGGCCCATCGATTTCAGGTAGGCGGTGGGGTAAAGCATCTCCTGCATACCGGGTCCACCGCGTGGACCTTCGTAACGCACGACGACCACGTCACCGGCCTCGACTTCGCCACCGAGGATGCCTTCAACGGCGTCATCCTGGCTTTCATAGACTCGTGCGGGACCACTGAAACAGAGAATTGACTCATCGACCCCGGCGGTTTTAACAATGCAGCCGTTGGTTGCCAGATTTCCGCTTAACACTGCCAGACCGCCATCGGCGCTATAAGCATGCTGATGATCGCGAATACAGCCACGGACGCGGTCGAGGTCGAGATCCCATTCACGCTGCTGGGAGAAGGCGGTCTGGGTCGGTACTCCGCCCGGCGCGGCGCGGAACCGCTGAGTCGTTACCGGATCATCACTGACCGCCACGTCCCACTGTTTCAGTCCGTCGGCAAGCGTGGCGCTGTGGACGGTCGAAACAGCCGTGTCGAGTAGCCCGGCGCGGTCAAGTTCACCGAGGATGCCGTAAACCCCCCCGGCCCGGTGAACATCCTCCATGTGGTAGAACTGCGTGGCCGGCGCCACTTTGCACAGATTAGGCACCTGGCGTGACAACCGGTCGATATCGGTCATGGTGAAATTGACATCGCCCTCCTCAGCTGCTGCAAGCAGATGC
>JBPEXY010000191.1:0-9162 GCA_052031065.1 Immundisolibacteraceae bacterium
GCACGCGCCGCAGTTACCGGCGCGGCATCCGCTCTCCAGTTGCGCACCAACCGCTTCAGCACATTCCAGAATGGATCCGGATGGAGCTGACCATCCAACTTTTTTATTCGACCGTTTTAACTGGATATTAACCCTGGTGTCTGTATTTTCTGCTTCCCCTTCCTGGTTATGCCCTGCGTCACGGGCGCTCTTAACCGTGGCGGGTCCGAAAGCTTCAAAATGTATCTTCTCCCTCGGGACTCCCCATTCGCCGAGGTCTTGGGTAATGGAATCCATTAGCGGAGCGGGGCCGCAGATGTAATAGTCATAGTTATTGGATGGCAACAGTTCTCTGAACAGGTCAACAGTGATTCTGCCATGATGGTGGTAATCTTCCCCCTGCTTGTCCTGGTCTCGCGGCCGGGAGAAACAGAGGTTGATTCTTATGTTTGGGTGTTCCCGGGCGATCTCAGCGAAATGTTCTTTCATAATGATTTCGGAACCATCCCGAGCCCCGTAAAAAAACCAGATCTCACGATTTGAGTCTTCTACTATCAGCGTATTCAACATGCTCAGCACCGGCGTTATGCCGATGCCACCGCCAATCAGGACAACGGGATTGTTGTGGTCCATATCCAGATAAAAGTGCCCGGATGGAGCCTTTACGTCGATGATGTCGTCTGGATTGAAAAGTTGGTGGAAGTAGCTGGAGGACTTGCCCGGCGGCAAGTCAGGGCGGTCGGTTGGTGGACGTTCGTGTTTTATTGTCACCCGATAATAATCTGGGTGGGTAGGGCTGTCAGAGAGCGAGTAGCAACGGATCAGCGGCTTCTGTTCATCCTGTAGGTTTATTTTGAAGGTCAGGTATTGGCCAGGGTGAAACGCAGGCAGGGGTTTTCCATCGTGGGGAGCCAGGTAGAAAGAACAGATTCCGTCTGCTTCGAGCACCTTGCCGCGGAGTTCAAATTTACGAAATCCTTCCCAGGCGTCCTGGGTTCGGTTGATCGTCGTGCGGGTGATTTGCTGCTGGCGCTTAAGCTGTTCGTCGAGGAGCTCTAGTTCAAGTCCATAATAATGGGTTGCCAGGCGGTTTTCCTGAAGATTACGCCAAACCAGTAGCGCGCCATAGACTGTGATGGCCAGAATTCCTGACGCAGACAGGATATCAAACACGATAGCCACTGGTCTGATCCTAGAATTTGCGTCTTAGCTCAACGCGAATGCCAAACAGGTCTTCGGCATTGTCGCGATCAGCAAAGATGCTATCGGCGCGCAGGATCCAGGCTTTGCTGAGTGGGCGTTGGTAGCGCAAGCCAAGGCCCCATTGATCACCAGCGGCGGAGCGACTGGCTGCACTTTTTCGGGTCTGTAGCCCGGCTACTTCGATAACCAGCTGTCGATCGAGATTGAACAGATACTGAATTCCGAGAGCCCCACCCCAGGTGTTGTTGGCAGTGTCATCCAGCTTTGGAAATCCGGTTAGCGCGTCGGTTTCAAAATTGATACCGGTGTTTTTGAGAATTCCTCCGGCTCCGGCGTCCCGAGCCAGTGATTGTGGCGTATCAAACCCGGCAAACAGGTTGAGGTAGGGGACCAGGGTGCTTGGTTTGGAGGTGATCAGTGAGTTTTCGATCAGTAGCACAAACCCGTCAGCGGTCTGGCGCGCGTTGCCGCTACGGTCCTGTCCAAAGTTGCCAATGACACGAACCGAATTGGAAAGCCAGCCACCATAACGTTTGGTGAACGCGGCAGTAATGTTGTGGTAGCTGAGATCGTCGAAACTGTCTTTGCCATCGACATAGGCGTAGCCCAGTTCCCAATAACCTCGCATCGCATCGATGAACGTTGTAACCCCGTAGAGATCAACGTTGTGATCGGCAAGGTCGCCATTGGCGTCCCTGAAAGCGGCTGAGGTGACTTTATCAAAGGCAGCAAAGAATGTGATGTCAGCATTTGAGATATCCAGTTTGGGGCTGTTCAACGCCGGCAGGGTAAACGCAAAACCGGTAAAGGCGTCTTCAACCCAGACACCGTTTTGAAACAGCAGGGGCATCAGGCCGATTGCAAATGGCAGGTCGAGTTTGTTGTATTCTCCAGTAATGCCGGCGGTTATCGCACCAAGATCTCCCTCAAAAAAGAGTGCTTCGACATTGCCATCAAGCTCCCACTTGCAGTCTTCGTCATCTGCGCCAGCGAATTCACAACGACTGAACTTGCCACTTTTATCCAGCGGTCTGATAAAGGCGTGAATTCTCTCCGTACTGGTGATCTGATAATCAATATCCAGATTCAGCCGGGTCGCTATGGAGGCGACTTCTGAGGTGCCGTTATCGTTGTACGCCACTGCGGTGCGCCAGTCACCATAGACTGCCAGTTGGTTTTTGGTAGGATTTTTGGTGCCCCAGCCATGGCCTGGAGCTTTTAAAGGACCATTTTTATAGATGGCCTGCCCCCATTCGAGCATCGGACGCGGAACGGTAACCGCTTTTTTACCACCGTAGATTTCCCACTGCTTGTCGACATCATAGGGTTTGTCTTCGTAGCTGGGGTCGGCCTTAAACACAGACGACTCATGGCCCACCGGGCGGGCCCGCTGGTCGTGGTGGATGTCGCCGGCGGCAAAGGTTTGCGGACTTGCGGCAAGGAGTCCCGACAGCAGCAAAAGGTGGTTGAGTTTTGCCATTGGTTAGTGCTCCTTGACGTCGAATTCAACAGTGTAGGCGTGCATGTCCAGCATCCATTCGTTCATCGCCTGTTCCATCTCACTGGTGGCGCCGACAAAGCGCATGAAATAAATCGGTTCGGCACGACTGCGACCGCGTACCGCCAGTTTATAGGTGCCGGGCTTCTGGAGCAGCTCGGCTGGTACCACATAGTTGGCGTCACGCTTGCCGAGCGGTGGAATGCTGCGTCCCTCCATGCGCACAAAGGGCGGATGATTCATCACCGTCACCGGTTGCTGTGCTGGCCTCAAAAAAGGAATCTGATCAACATCAAAATTGACTGGCAGATACATCTCCCGATCAGTGCCCTTGACGTTGGTGGTCAGGAACTTGGTTTGCAGATTGAACAACTGATCGTCATGGGCGATCTTGCCGGCGCGTACATCAAGAGAGTGCAGATCCGCCATGTCGCCAACGCTGTCAACATATCCGGATTCCCAGATTGTCTTGCCGTCGGGGTCAACCAGGGCAACGTTCAGCCAAATTTCCGGTTGGGCACCAAGCGAACCTGATGGCAAGTTATGGCCGGAGTTAAGGTTGTGGTACTCATATTTGAACTTCAGTTTTTTGCCGACTACCGGTTCGCTGACGAAAAACGGACCATCAATGCGTGAACCATTTTCCATCAGTTCCTGGCGTGCTTCACGTTTGGCTTCAAGCTTTTCCAGGTTCTCCTCGATGATCTCCCGGGCATCTTCGCGGTCGCTTCTGTCTTCCCACACTTCCGGGAATTCAGGCTCTTCGTCCAGCTCCTCAAGTTCATCTTCGAAATCTTCTGTTCCCCAGCCCGCGCGGTAATCAAACGCCAGCCATTCTTCGATGGTCCAGTCCTCGGCATCAGGGTGGTGGGGGAAAATACCTGGATGAGCAATGGGATATCCAGGGCCAAAGAAGGAGTGGTTGGCATGTGTCCCTTTGGGATCGGTTTTCTTTCTGCCGATCATCGCTTTTGAGCCTTTTTGCTCCGGTCCCGGAACGCCAGGTGTTGCACTCATGTGGCACTGCTGACACTGGATGTCATTTTCATGAGCAGGGGAATCGCGGTATTGATCCCACACCACTTCGAGCTTTATACCCAGGTTGACCATCACCTGGTGACACGAAACACAGAATTCGGATTGATCTATGGTCTCGAATTGAATGGCCTGGTTGTGAATTTTTGCTCCCCGTTCACCCGGCTCGGTGGCGATGCGGTATTTGCCTTTCTCTTCAAGAATTTTTTCCAGGCCTGAACCGTCCGAAGAGGTATAGACCGGCGAAAAGATATTGCCCGGTTCTATCCGTCGCTCCCCGTTTACCTTGTAAAAATTTTCTTTTACCCGGTGGCAGGTTATACAGGTCACTCCTTCACGGCTGACCTGACTGCGTTCCCATAGCGGTAATTCCCGGTTCTCACCGAGGGTTGTGCCGACACTCATATGGCAACGTACGCAGAAATGGTCAATAGTCGGGGCCAGGTTGTTAATCGCCTGTTCGAATTTATGGAACATCGGCGAAATGCCTGCGTAGGCGTGGTTAGAACTGCTCCATTCATCGTAGATCTGTTGATGACAGCCTGCACATTGGCTTGCGGACGGAAAATCGGACTCGCTGTATACCTGTAGATGAGGGTCATCTTTAGCCGCCTCTTCTGCGATCAGGCCGGGCGACAACTGGAACACCAATAGCAGTGCAAGTAACGATCTCAACCGTGTCATGGTGACTCCTCGGGATTGGGTGTATTTGGCAGGCCGACGGTATTCGAGCTTACAAGCTCGTTATTTTCGGTGATCAGGTCGTTAGGTTCAAACGCTAAAGCACCTGTAGCCCCAGCGGAAAAGGTCGCGTTTTGGTGGTAGTTGTGGCAGGTGGTGCAGCTATCACTAATGGAGCGCGGGTTGTGGCAGCTGCTACAGCTTTCTACGCCAATCGGGTGAAAATTTGACTGATAACCAACGGCGTCTCCCGGATGAGCCGTTTCCAGACCTTCGAAATATCCCTGGTAATCTGCATCGGGATTAAGCCGGTGACAGCTATTGCAGCTTTCCTGCAGACCGAGAAGGTTAATGTGTGGGCCATGGGAGTAGCGGGTAAGGGGTCTTTTTCGGGCACCCGCATAGTTCCACGAGAGACCGGTGCTCTGGTCGGTTGCACCGAGCGCGTGGCATTTTCCACAGGTGGTGCCTTCATCATCGCTTGCCATCGCGTTGATGATTTCCATGGCTGAGCTAATCTCTGCGTCGTTGGTGCCAGCCTGTAGTCGAAGTACTGATAGTTCAATGAGTTTCCGTGCAAACGGGTCTGCATGGCCTGACAAGCGATAATAGAGTGCCTCGTCATCTGCACTCAGGCCATTCGGGTCATTCACTTCGATCGACTCCTCCTCTATCCAGGCGGCGGCTATTTCATCAAGGGGAAAGTCCTCGAACTGTTCGACGATTTGGTTGGCTGTAGGAGAGTTCAACGACCCGGAGGAGGTGATCACCTCGTCAAGGTAGTCGCTACCGTCGTCGGCGAGTCCTTCCAGTAAAGCCTCATGGGTATCATCAAAGTCATCGTCGTCTAGTGCGGTTGCTGTGATCAGGGCGGTAAAGGCAGTGGATTCGTCAATGTAGGCCAGCGTTACCTGACTACCAGCGATCTGCTGTTCATGGCAGTTGGCACATAGCTTGTCATAGCCACCGGGTGACACCCGACGGGATGCTTCCTCGACCTGGTGGCAACTGGTGCACTGTGTTGCCTGAGACAGGACCGATGGGTCAGAGCCGCGGAATATCTGCGGAAAATGACGCTTGAAATGGCGTGAGTGGTCAAATTGAATGGTACCAGGCTCACTGCTGGGAAAGCGCTCCGGGAACGGTGGATGTTCCGTTACAAATTCACTGAATGGCTGCTGGTGGCAGGCGGTACCGCACTGCTGGTTGGATAGTGTTCTGGTTAGCTGATCATCACCATGGTGTTCCTGGTGACAGGCCACGCATTCAATAGCATGCAGGTCTGTCCGCTCAGGGAAAATGGCGTTGTGGGCCATCCGCGAGCGACCGCTGAACTGATGACATGATTCGCAGGATTGGGTCAGTGTGGCCGGTTGTAACAGTGCTTTGATCTGACGTGGTAGGGTTTCGTGACTGTCCCCGTGACAGGATCGACAACCGTTCTCTGCAGTGAACTCTGCGTGCACATGGCTCAGGGGCCCAGGATTGATACTGGCATGGTTGCTATCGATATCCGGGTCGCCGATATTGGCGAAAGCAACCAGGAAAAGAATCGAAGCCAGTACCGCCAGCATCGCGTAACGGTCCCTTCTTTTACGTAGTACCGGTTGTGGCACGCAAGGAGGACGAAGTTTGCAGCAGGTTCCATCGGGCAACGGCCCTTGCGCACATGGGCCTCCAGCGTGGAGAGGTCGGCGACACTGGTAGCGGTCGCCCTGCTGAACCGGGGTGCATTCACTGCGACCTCCGCAACGCCCGGTACCGTCCGGTCCCTGCCAACATGGCTTTTGCCATCTTCTTGCACGACCACAGCGGTAAGGATGTAGTGGTCTCTGATAAGGGTTCTGTGAGTGCTCGAACCGGTCTCGTTTGTTGTTCAACTTAACGCTGACCGATTAAATGGAATAAAGGTGAATGAGCAGAACATGCCAGACAGAGAACACTATTAATGCTGCAGCTAGTGGAATATGAAAAAACAGCCACAGTTTCAGTAATCCCTGGTGGGTGTAGTGGAAATCAAGGTCGGCTTTGCGCTGGGCTATTTTGGCGAGGCGCTGAAGGTATTGTTTCTCGTCCTGGGCAAGGTAACGCTCAATAATCCTGTATTTTCCCCCTAGCCAGTGTTCGTGGGCGTTGCCACCAAACAGGTGGTTGATAGTGAATCTTGGCTTAAAGAAATACCAGCTCAGGATGTCGACGTAGTGTTTAGCCAGTGTATCGCTGCCCGTCTCCTGCTGATATTCAAGGATGAGGCCTTCAACTTGTCGGCGACAGTCGATTATTTCCTCGGGAATACGTTCAAAAATCACTTCATTACCCGCTTGAACCAGTCGACTCGGTATCCTGTTTTGTATCACCCAGCCGATAAACCCTCCCGCAGTGACCAGATAAAATAGTGCGGTGAGGATCTGCTCATAAATCCCGTCTGGCCAGACACGCCCAATGTGTAGCCAGAAAAGCGGCAGCAGCGTGGCGCCAAGTACTACGTGAGCCCGGGTCCAACCATGCACGGTGCCCAGCGGAATCACAGAAAGTCGTTTGCGAACCGCTAACAGGCCAGGCAACAGCATGATCGCAAACAGCAGATACCCAGAACGGATTTCGGGTCGCGAAAGTTGCCTGAGATCGATGAAGTGCCAGTAGCTGGCCAGGCTAATCAAAAGCACTGAACAACTTGTGAGAACGATGGACGAGCGTGATAGGAATCGCACCGCTCAGCGTCCAGCGAATTGATCAAGTTGATGAAAATCGATCCTGCTCATTGCGTTGGTTGGGCAGGCCCTGACACAGGCTGGTCCGCCCCTTTGTTCAGCACAGAGGTCGCATTTAGTTGCCTTGGTGATGGGTAGGGAAGTATCCGGGTCAACGATTTTTCGTCCCCGGGAATCGTTGATTTCTACCAAACGGATATTGTTGTATGGGCAGGAGTTGGCGCAGACGCCACAGCCGATACAGGTGTCATCATTAATGGTGACGATGCCCTGTTCGATGGTGCGGTGAATGGCGCCTGTCGGACATCCTATCAGGCAAACCGGGTCGTTGCAGTGCATGCAGGCGTTGGCGACCATGTATCCATCCTGGACATGTCCCTGACGGATAAAGCGGGGGTTACCATCATGAGCGCGGCTACAGGCACGGACGCAATCGTCACAACGGACGCAGCTGTTGAGATCGATCAACATCGTCTGGGTACCGTTGATAAATCGTTCATTCACTGCCCACTCGAGGAGATCGTCAGATTCATCAATCGGTTTAGCGGCAAGTTGCGAAAAATTGCTGTGCGGCAATGACTTCAGATCGGTGACGATTTCCGCCAAAGCGTGTCCAGGTACCCGTAACACGTCGAGGTACCCGGTAGCGTAAAGGGAGCTTTGGTAGCCGGGGTCCTGACCGGTTTCCCAATTCAGTAAAAGTTCTTCCAGTCCAAAACAGTCGCCGCTACGCAGATAGGTAACCGTCCGTTGTCCGTTACCTGTTTTGACGGTGACCCTGCCAAACCCGGCGGCTATCAGTAGTAGACCGTCACTGTATTCACCTTCTGCAGCGACTAGAGGCTCCTGGTCGGTATTGTGAGAATCCAAACCACGGCGCTGAAATTCGTTGAACCACTCGAAGCTGCCATAATTCTCGAACAGTGTAGCCTGCGCTATTCTTTCAAGTGTCTGCTCATCGACGTTGGCAAAAAGCGGGTGTTCACTCAGATGGGTAAAGAGCGCGTTTCTGCGATAACTCTGATCGATGATCTGACGCCAGCCACCGTCATATTTCCTGATGTCGCGCAGTCCCTGCCAGCGAATTTCCAGCAACAAGCAGTTGCTGTCGGCAACGACACTAGCGCTACGCGGTTCTCTGCGTAACGCAGCAATCTCACCGAACAGGCTGCCCTGGGGCAGTGGTCGAGTGGCAAGCGATGGCAAAACATCTTTCAGGTTCGGACCCGACGCCTCCTGACGGTCAATAAAGATCGTTCCAATGCCATCCGCACGCCCCTTGATTGCCTTGCCTCCCTCCTTTTTCTGATAGCGGGACAGATCTCTTGCTTCCTGTTGCCGCGAATTTTCCCAGAGCTGTGAAAAGGCTTGCCATCGAGATTTGGTTTTTGATTCCCGGCGACCCAGTTGCTCAAGGGGAACGCCTGGTGGCAACACTGCCTTTGCCGAACCGCGAACGATCAGAAAGGCCGAGCTGCCGTAATCGCCCTCACGGATGATGATCTCACCAGGTTGACGGTGAATAAACCGACAATCATTGCGCAGGATCCCTTCCAGCGGCAGGGATTTGGGAAATGCTGATGCGTCAATCGCAGCGATTTCGGGGATTCGCAGCAGTGTCCCGAGCTCGACCTGATGAAGATTGGGGTCAAATGGAGCATCCCATCGCTTTGGGCGAGCCAAGGCACTACCGGCATGACTATTCATGTCTTGCTCAATTGTTTGTAGCGACGGTGTCTATGCCATTGCTCTATTTGTCTACTTATAGTCTGTCGGGGCGGGCAGCAGGCCAGATAGTGTGGAAGACAGATCGACGTCTTCAAGACTAGATGCCAGAGTTCGCCCCTGGGCGGCGGTAGGGTTTTTTAAAAACGCAGCGACAGCGGCATTGTTGGCTACCGGGCCAAGAGCCTCTCTCGCTGCAGCGGCTATGGCTTGTTGTGCTTTTTTATATGCGCCATCAGGAGCTATCTCGACTGCCTGGTCTGCTGCGACAATCTGAGCTGCTTTGCCGAGGACATAAAGCCTTGACAGGCCAGCGGCATCCATTTCAGC
>JBPEXY010000192.1:0-4565 GCA_052031065.1 Immundisolibacteraceae bacterium
CACGAGAACAGTGAGTTTCTCGTCCAGAGGCGGGCGTTCACCAGCGAAGAGGTGCTCAGCGAAGAGCGCGAGCGGATTTTTTCCAAATGCTGGCTTTACGCCGCTCACGCTTCCGAAATTCCCAATCCCAATGATTTCGTGTCGCGCAAGGTGGGGGGGCGGGAACTGGTAGTAACCCGCGATTCAGACGGGCAGATCCGCGCCCTGTTTAACACCTGTACCCACCGGGGAGCACTGGTGTGCCGGGAACCTGCCGGTAATACCAAAGCGTTTGTCTGTCCCTACCATGGCTGGACCTACAACACCGCCGGAACCATGGTTGCACAGCCCGCCGATAGTGGTTTCCCGCCCGGTTTTTTCGACAACGGCAAAAAAGATCTGACCCACGTCGCTCATGTCGACGTCTACCGCGATTTCATTTTCGTCAACTTTGACCATAGTGCAGGGTCACTGGTCGATTATCTGGCCGGGGCGGCAGAGATGATCGATCTGGTCGCCGATCAGTCAGCAATCGGCATGGAAGTGACCGAAGGGCGGCAGGAATACAGCATGAACGCCAACTGGAAGTTACTGTTGGAAAACAGTGCGGATGGCTACCATGCCATCACTGCGCATGCCTCGTACTTTGATTACCTGCAGGCCACCAACGGTACTTTTCGGACTGACTTCAATCCCAGCGATGTCGGTGGTCGTTGCTATGACCTGGGTAACGGTCATGCGGTGATCGAATACGGTGCGCCCTGGGGTCGACCGGTAGCGCAGTGGGTTCCGCAGTGGGGGGATGAGGGCAAGGTGGCTGTTGAGAACCTCAAGGCAGGCCTGGTCGAACGCCACGGTGAGGAACGGGCCAGCCGCATTGCAGAAAAAAACCGTAACATCCTCATTTTCCCCAATCTGGTCATCAACGACATCATGGCGTTGACGGTCAGAACCTTTCAGCCGATTTCCACCGGTTACCTTGAAGTTAATGCTGTTTCGTTGGCACCCAGGGAAGAGCATGCGGACGTCAGAAAGTATCGCCAGTATAACTTTCTGGAGTTCCTTGGCCCCGCTGGGTTTGCAACCCCTGATGATGTGGAGATGCTGGAGATCTGTCAGATGGGTTATCAGAACATGCCGGAAGTGGTCTGGAATGACATCTCAAAAGGCATGAACCGGGCGGAAAATAACGGCGATGATGAGTTGCAGATGCGCAGCTTCTGGCGACGCTGGAACGAATTGATGAGTGCGTGACTCTGTGTAAAACGGCGGAAAGCGAGGATTTCAGAACGCGCCATTAAGCGCGCACAACACAGCTAGGAAAGGGAGGCAGGATGGCCAAGGTGACACGAACCGAGGTGGAGGATTTCCTCTATCTGGAGGCCGAATTACTCGACAGTTGGCAGACGCGGGAGTGGTCTGAGCTGTTTACCGAGGATGGGGAATATCTGGTTCCGCCCATCGAAAACCCTGACGCGGACAAGGAACGGGCGCTGTTTATCATCAATGATGATCATCACCGTCTGGTTCAACGCGCGTTGCGGCTGACCCGTAAAACCGCTCATGTTGAGTGGCCGCGTTCGCAAATACGTCACATGATCAGTAATGTGCGGATTGTGAGTCAAAGTGATGCAGGGATTGAGGTCGCCTATAACCAGGTGGTGTACCGGTCCAAGCGCGGCATGGATGTCTACGTCTGCCACGTTCGGCAGGTGCTGGTGCCTGAGGCAGGGAGTTTCAGAATCCGTAGCAAACGGGTGATTCTGGATATTCATGCGCTGCGACCGCAGGGTCAAATCAGCATCATTCTGTAGACAGCAGGCAGCGACTGCAGGTCTCTACCGTCGTCATCAGCCCTGCCGGGTAAGTGGCCAGCGGTTTACAAACTTCTGCTGTTACGGCGGTTCGAGAGCGTCGCCGGGCAGCACCATCAGGAGGAAATGTGGATGATCAGGTATCTCAAACTCGGCTATGTCGCCCTCGGTGTCACCGATCTCGAAAAGTCAGTGCCCTTTTATCGCGACGTGGTTGGCCTGCAACTCAATGAACAGAGCGATGATGGCACCGCCTATTTTTCCTGCAGTGATGATCACCACAACATCATTCTTTATCAGTCTGATGTGCCGGGGCTGAAACGCGTCGCGTGGGAACTTGAGGATGAAAGCCAGTTTGAGGTGGCAATTCAGCATCTGCAGGGCGCGGGCCTGAAACTGATTGATGTATCACCGGAAGAGTGTCGCGCCACTTATCAGCAGCGTACGATCCGATTTCAGGAGCCGACTACCGGCCTCTGTCTCGAGCTGTTCTGTCACCAGTTGAAGCGGGGCGCCACCTACAAGCCGACGGTTGCCAAGATTGCGCGTCTCGGACATGTGGTGGTGTCGTTTGAAGAGTGGGCCACCGCGTTGCAGTTCTTTAAAGAGACAATGAACTTTCGCGTCTCCGACGGGCTGGATGGGTTTATCGCCTTTATGCGCTGTTTCCCCAACCCCTATCACCACACCTTTGGTTGCGGCAACGCCTTGCCCCGTGGCGGTAGCAACGGGCTTAACCATGTCAACTTCATGGTCACCGATATGGATGATATCGGCACCGCGATCTACCGCATGGAGCGGCTGGGCGTGCCGGTGGCTTTTGGTCCAGGACGTCACCCACCGTCAGGCAGTATCTTTTTCTACTTCCTCGACCCTGACGGCATGACGCTTGAATACAGCTTTGGCATGGAAGAATTTCCCGAGACTGGAGCACGTAAGCCGCGGGTGCTGGAGGCACGACCCGACTCTCTGGATTACTGGGGAGCCAAACCCGCTGAGACCTTTGCCAGTACCGGCGTTATTCTCGATGCGACCCCGCAGCTGGTCGGAACTGAACTGTGAGTCGGCCGCAAACTCTGGTTGGCCGTAGCGCGATAGTCACCGGTGCAGCTCAGGGAATTGGCAAGTCGATTGCCAATGACCTGGCGCGCCACGGCGCTAACGTGTTAATCGCCGACATGGATGCAGAAAAGGCTGCAGAGACAGCGGCACTACTCGCCGAACAATGGGGGGTAAAGGTAGAGACCAGTATCGCTGATCTCTCTATAGAGGAGAGCAATCTGGCGATGGTCGACACAGCCAAAACGGCGTTCGGCCAAATTGACATTCTGGTCAATAACGCCGGCGGCGGGGTGATCCGCAATTTTCTCGAACATACGCCGGAGACCCTGCAGACCACTATTGACCGTAATCTCTGGACGGTGATCTGGGGCTGTCGCACGGTGTTGCCGACCATGCTTGATCAGGGCTATGGGCGCATTGTCTCTATCGGCGCTGATTCTGTACGCAACGGTCTCTGGCAGCACGCAGCCTATAACGCTGCAAAGGGCGGGGTTCACGGCATCACGACAGGTCTGGCCCGAGAATTTGCCAGAAGTGGCGTCACCTTTAACGTGGTCGCGCCCTGTGCAGTGCGCACGGAGCAGGTCGACGAAATCATGAAGTCACACCCAGATCTGTTTGACGTTTTTATCGGTGTAATCCCGATGGGCCGCCCCGGTGAGATGGAGGAAATTGCCTCCATGGTGACTTACCTTGCCGGTGAAGAGGCTTCTTTTGTAAATGGCCAGACCATTTCCGTTAACGGCGGCAGCACCATGCTCTAGTGATCTGCGCAGACGCCAGGGGAGGTCTGCAACCAGACAGGTAACCAGATGATAGTAGACGTTCACACCCATATCGTTCCTGAACAGTTTCCTGATTATGTCGGAGCCGCCAGTGAACAGCGCTGGCCGACCATGTGCGCCTGCGAAACAGCCGGACACAAAGCCGTCACTATTGCCGGCAAAACCTTTCGCGAGGTGACTTTCAGCTCCTGGGATGCTGCGCTGCGCATCGCCGATATGGATGCCGAAGGAGTGCAGCGCCAGGCGCTTTCGCCGATGCCGGAACTGCTCTCCTACTGGTTTAACGCCGATGATGGCCTGACCATGTGCCGTTACATCAATGAGACCATTGCCGGCATGGTTGCGGTAGTCCCTGAGCGCTTTTACGGACTGGGCATGGTACCGCTGCAGGACCCGGAACTTGCCGCCCGGGAAATGGCGACGTTAAAGCGAGATTATGGTTTACAGGGCATCGAGGTGGGTAGCAATGTTAATGGCGTGCCGATTGGCGACCCGCGATTTGAGCCGGTTTTCGCTGCGGCTGTGGAGCATGACCTGGCCATATTTGTGCATGCACTTCACCCTGCCGGGATGGAGCGGGTAATTGGCCCACCGATCATGGCGGCGCTGGTTGCCTTCCCCAATGAGAATGCCTTTGCTGTCGCCTCGGTTATCTCTGGGGGGTTGTTGGACAGGTATCCACAGGTGCGCATCGGCTTCAGCCATTGTGGTGGTAGTTTTGGTCTGGTGCTGCCACGAATGATGCACGGCTGGCGGGGGCTGGGAGACAAATTGATGGCGAAATCGCCACTTGAATATGCCCGTACCCTCTATTACGACACCCTGGTGTATGACCTGCCGACCTTGAACCACCTGCGTGAACTGTTTGGCGACCAACAACTGATGGTGGGCTCTGACTATCCGTTCGTGATTCGAGAACGTCGCC
>JBPEXY010000193.1:0-6999 GCA_052031065.1 Immundisolibacteraceae bacterium
CTGCTCTGTACCGCCGGGTTGCCGGCGCTCTATACCCACGTGCTGGCCCAGCACCAGTTAAACACTGGCAGCTATTTTGGCTATCTGGCGTTGTATAACCTCGCCTATATCTTTGATGACAGCCTGATGGTGGGACTGGTGGTGGTAACCATGAGTCGCCACAAGCTGCAGGCGCAACAGGGCCGCTGGTTAAAACTGGTCAGCGGGCTGCTGATCAGCGCGTTGGCAATCACGCTGCTGGTTAATCCTGGACTGTTGGTGTGATGACCGCCGGGTGAACGGACAGTTGATTCATCGAGACGGGCACTATCCCGGCCGCCGCTGTTGTTGTCGCAGGCGATAGAGCGCCGGAATGATGAACAGGGTCAACAGAATTGCTGAGACCATGCCGCCAACCATTGGCGCGGCGATGCGGCTCATCACTTCGGTGCCGGTGCCGGAGCCAAACATGATGGGCAACAGGCCGAGGATGACGGTGGCGGAGGTCATCATCACCGGGCGCACGCGCCGCTCGGCGGCGTTGATGATGGTCGTGGTTGGCTGCGCGTCGGCAGGGGTGTTACCGCTTTGCTGGTCGGCTGACTTGTTCAGGTAGACCAGCATAATCACACTGGTCTCCACCGCTACACCGGCAAGGGCGATAAAACCGATGCCGGCGGCAATGGAGAAATTAAACCCCTGCAGGTACATCAGCCAGACACTGCCGACCAGCGCAAAGGGCAATGAACCCATCACAATCGCCAGATCGGACACGCTGCGAAAGTTGATATACAGCAGCAGGGTGATGATTCCCAGGGTCAGCGGCAACAGGTAAGTGAGGCGCTGCCTGGCGCGCAGCATATATTCGTACTGGCCGGACCAGCCGAGTGAATAGCCTGGCGGCAGGTCGAGCTGTTCTGCCACCTTCTGCTTTGCCTCGTTGACATAACTGCCGAGATCAACCCCCTCAATATCGACGAAGGTCCAGCCGTTGATACGCGAGTTTTCGCTTTTAATCCCGGGTGGACCATCTTCAACAGCAATGTCTGCCACGTCACCCAGGGCAATGCGCTGGCCAGCCGGGGTGACAATGGGCAGCAGCCTGAGCTGTTCTGGCGAGTCGCGGTAGGCCTGCGGATAGCGAATGTTGACCGGGTAACGCTCCAGCCCCTCAACGGTGGTGGTAACGTTAATACCGCCAATAGCAGAGGCGATCACCTGCTGAATATCGGTGATGTTGAGGTTGAAGCGCGCCGCCCTGGCGCGGTCGATGTCGATTTTCAGGTATCGGCCACCTGCCACCCGCTCCGAATAGACCGAAACCGTACCCGGCAACTCGGCCAGAATGGTCTCCAGCTGCTCGCCGATCTGCTGAATCTGCTTTAGATCGCTGCCGGCTACCTTGATCCCCACGGGGGTTTTGATGCCGGTGGCGAGCATGTCGATACGGGTTTTGATCGGCATCACCCAGGCGTTGGTGAGCCCCGGTAGGTTCACCAGGGTATCCAGCTCCTGTTTAAGTTTGTCGGTGGTCATGCCCGGCCGCCACTGGCTGCGCTCTTTGAGCTGAATAAAGGTTTCGATCATCGTCAGCGGCGCCGGATCGGTGGCCGATTCTGCGCGGCCCACCTTGCCAAACACATTCTCCACCTCCGGCACGGTGCGGATCAGTTTGTCGGTCTGCTGCAGCAGTTGCCGCGCCTTGCCGATGGAGATGCCGGGGTGGGTGGTGGGCATGTACATCAAATCGCCCTCGTCCAGCGGCGGCATAAACTCACTGCCGATGCGACTGAGTGGCCAAAGGGTGGTGGCAAGCATGAGCAGCGCCACCAGCAGCACGGTTTTCGGGTAGGCAAGCACAACGCGCAGCAGCGGCCGATAGCCGCGCACCAGCAGCCGGTTGACTGGAATCGCCTGCTCGGGCCGAATGCCGCCGCGCACGAAATAGCCCATCAGTACCGGGATCAGGGTAATGGCGAGTATCGCCGCGGCAGCCATGGCATAGGTTTTGGTAAAGGCCAGTGGCAGAAACATGCGGCCTTCCTGTGCCTCCAGCGTGAATACCGGCAGAAAACTGACGGTGATCACCAGCAGCGAGAAAAACAGCGCGGGTCCCACTTCGGTGGCCGCTTCGGTGACCAGCTGCCAGCGGTTGCTGTCGGTCAGCGGTGTCTGTTCCATTTTTTTGTGCAGGTTTTCGATCATCACGATCGCGCCGTCGATCATGGTGCCGATGGCGATGGCAATGCCCCCCAGCGACATGATGTTGGCGTTGATCCCCTGCCAATGCATGACGATAAAGGCGCAGAGAATGCCAATGGGCAGCGTCATGATTGCCACCAGCGACGAGCGCAGATGAAACAGAAACAGCAGGCAGACGACGCCGACAATCGCCAGCTCCTGCGCCAGCTTGCTAGTGAGGTTATCCACCGCGCGGTCAATCAGCCCGGAGCGGTCATAAACGGTCACAATCTCGACTCCGGGCGGCAGGCTCTGGCGCAGGCTATCGAGCCGTTCCTTAACCCCGTGAATGGTCTGCTGGGCGTTTTCGCCAGAGCGCATGACGATCACCGCGCCGACGGTTTCGCCTTCGCCGTTGAGTTCGGCAACGCCACGGCGCATCTGCGGGCCAAGTTGAATATCGGCGACATCTTTCAATCGCAGCGGGGTACCGGCGCGGTTAACGCCAAGCGGCACGGTGGCGAGGTCCGCCTCGCTCTGAATGTAACCGGAGGCGCGCACCATATATTCGGCTTCAGCCAGCTCTATGACTGAAGCGCCGACCTCCTGATTTGCCTCGCTGATGGCGGTATGGATATGCGCCAGGGGAATACCGAAAGCGCGCAGCTTCTCCGGGTTCACGGTCACCTGGTACTGGCGCACCATGCCGCCGATGGTGGCCACTTCCGCCACGCCGGGAACTGACTGCAGCTCATATTTCAGAAACCAGTCCTGCAGCGAGCGCAGCTGGCTGATGTCGTGCTGACCGCTGCGGTCCACCAGCGCGTAGAGATAGACCCAGCCAACACCGGTGGCATCCGGCCCCAGTTGTGGTTTGGCGCTGGCCGGCAGGGTGGGGGCGGCCTGGCTCAAGTATTCCAGTACCCGAGAGCGAGCCCAGTAGAGGTCGGTGTTGTCATCGAAAATCACATAGACGTAGGAGTCGCCAAAAAACGAATAACCGCGCACGGTGACTGCGCCGGGCACCGACAGCATGGCGCGGGTCAGCGGATAGGTGATCTGATCCTCAACCACCTGCGGGGCCTGACCGGGGAAACTGGTTTTGATGATGACCTGCACGTCGGAGAGATCGGGAATCGCATCGACCGGCGTTCTCGAGACCGCAAAAATTCCCGCTCCGGTAAGTATCAGCGCGGCCAGTAGCACCGCTGCGCGGTTGTTGATCGACCAGCGGATGAGGGCCTCAATCATGGCGGTGCCCCTCCTGCAGACGATTCAGCCGGGTAATGCGGAACTCGCCGTCAACAATTTCAAAGGTGAACCGAATCGGCGTTCCCGGTTGCAGGGTCTGAATCGGCAGCTGGTCGGCGGCGACAAAATCCATGGTCGCTGGTCCGCGGTGCCATTTTTCTATGCCATCGCGGGAAATATTCAGTCGCCTGGTTTCCCTGTCGACGCGGTTGATCACGCCGTTCACCGTTGCAGTCTCGGTGGTGGATTGCGCCCCTGAGTCCAGCTGTTCGGCACTTTCACTGTGGTGCAGGCGGGTAAAGTCAGAGTCGCGGCTCGATTCCGAGTCGAGCAGAAACTGGGCGGAGGTGACCACTCGGTCGCCTGCAACCAGGCCGTCGAGAATCTCCACCTGCTGGTCCGACCAGCGGCCAGTTTTAACCGCCACTGATTTAAACCGCCCTTCGCCCAGCGCCAGCACCACCCGGTTCTGGGTGCCGGTGCGAATCACCGCTTCGTCAGCAATCAGCAGTCTGGCGGTATCGCTCTGGTGGTGCACCTGCAGCTGCGCAAACATGCCCGGTTTGAGCTGGTGATCCGGATTGTCGACGCTGACGCGGATGGTCACGGTGCGGGTTTCGCTGCTGAGGGTCGGGTAGATATATTCCACTGCGCCGTGCCACTGCCTGCCCGGAAGGTAGTCGAGGGTCATGGTGACCGGGTCGCCAACACTGACCAGTGCCGCCTGGCGCGCAAAAATCTCCCCTTCGACCCAGACATTGTCGAGGTTGCCGATCGACATCAACGTATTGCCAGGCTGCACATAAAAACCATCGCGAATATTGAGATTGTCGACAACGCCGCTTTGCGGGCTGACGAAGGTGACGGTCTGGCTGACCTGGCGCTTCTGGCTGAGCTGGTCGATGACAGTGTCCGCCACCTGCAGTGAGGTGAGTCGTTCGCGAGCGGCGCTGATGAGCCGGCGGTCGCCCCGATTGAGGGCCAGCAGTAGCTCTTCCTGGGCGTTGACCAGCTGCGGCGAGTAGAGGTCGTAGAGTGGTGCGCCCTGTTGTACCGGGTCGCCGGCGGCGCGAACGTATTGCTTCTCAATCCAGCCGGAAACCCGCGGGTGAATATGCAGCAGCCGGTCTTCGTTAAAAGTGACAAACCCGACAGTGGTCAGGCGGGTTTGCAGGGTGCCAGGCCGGGCCAGCTCGGTGCGCACCCCGAGGTTGTTGACCACATCGGCGGAGATACGCACAGTGCCGGCGGCGCGGGTATCCGCGTCCGCATAGACCGGAATCAGGTCCATCCCCATCGGCGATTTACCCGGCTGGTCGCGGCGGTAGTTGGGGTCCATCGGTGCCACCCAGTAGAGCGGTTCAGGACCAGTGGTACTTTGATCGGCGCTGGTGGGTTCGTGATACCAACGATTGCCGACGAGGAGTCCGGCGAGGAGGCCGGCGAGGAGGCCGATCAGCACCAGCAGGCCGGCGGTCAGAGATTTATTCATGATCAACTCCGGCGGTCATGGCCAGCGTATCTGCCGGCGGCTGTTCCAGCAGCAGGTAGGCCAGTCGCGCCTGCAGCTTTAGCGCCTCTGCGGAAAGGTTGAGTTGCTCAATGCGGGCGTTGAGTTCGGCGATGCGTGACCGTACCGTCTCCGCAAAGTCGCCCACATCATGGGTATAGGCGGAGAGTGCCGATTCGGCGTGGTCCGCCATGCGGGGCAGCAACTGCTGACGGTAAATTGCTATCCGGTCGCGCAGATGGTGTTGCTCCGCCCGGGTACTTTCAACCTGGGCAATCATCTGCCGTAACAGCAGCGACCGGTCGGCTTTCAGCGCCTGGGTATTGGCGTGGGCAGCGTTAACCCGGCGGTCCTGACGTTTGGCGGTAAACAGCGGCAGGTCAAAGCTGATGCCGACCGTCAGCAGGTCAGAGCGTTTGGCACCGCCGGGCTGATCTTCCCGGTAACCGTATTGCGCGTTGATGCCCCATTCCGGCCGGTATTTCTGTTGCTCCAGCTGCACACCGATTTCGCTCGCCTCGATCTGCCGGTCGAAAGCCTGAATTGCCGGGTGGCGCTGTAGTCGCTGGGCAATCTGCTCGCGCGTCAGGGTATCGAGTTTGATCGGCGGCGTTGCCGCAAACTGTTGTGGTAGCTCGGCTGCGAGTCCAGCATTGAGTGCGGGCTGACCAGTCCATTCGGCAAGTCGTTGCAGATTACGGTGGTAGCTGATGCGCAGGGCCGCGAGGCGGTCGTCAAGCCGGGTCAGTTCCAGTTGCGCGCGGATCAGGTCCTGCTGGCCTGATCTGCCGCTCGCCGAACCGTAACCCGCTTCAACCACATCAACCAGTTGTTCGAACAGATGGTAGTCCCGCTCGATCAGGTCAATGGTCTGCTGAGCCTGCCAGCCATCCAGCCACTGCTCGGCAACAGTGACCATCACCCTGAGCTTGCGGTCGCTACGCAGGTGGGGCTGTTGCTCGCCGAGTAGCGATTTTTGTTCGGCCAGCAACGTCCGGCTGTCGCCCCGCGGAAACTGTTGTGAGAAGCCGATGGCGAACTGGGTCATCGCTTCCTGGTTGGAATCGAACGTGTTCACCGGCAGGTTGGCGCCGGTCAGCGTGATCCGGGGGTCGGGCAGTTGCGCGACGGCAACCGCCTCTTCCTGCAGCGCCCGTTCGGCAAACTCGCTACGTATTAGCCAGGGGTCATTCTGGTAGGCCAGCTGCAGGGCGCTATTCAGCGCCAGTCCTTTTATGGGTGCAGCGGCGCCGGGTGCTGGATCAGGCTGCGCAAGGGCCGGAGCTAAGCTGGTCAGCAGCATTATCGAAATCAGACCAACTGCAAGCGGTGACCGGGTGGCCAACCGTACGCCTGGTAATAGAGCCATGGTGCTCTCCTGAGATGATCGAACTCAGGCGGGGCTGTTTTCAGCCCGGCCTGTGGGGCGCCGCGAAACGGTGGCGGCGCTCCGAAAACGAATAATCAGTCAGGCGAGAGAGATGGGTGGGCGTTGCAGTGCGGGGGGTTGAACACTGGAAAAGCGTGACACCCCTGAAGCCACCGCAACTGAACCAGGGTGGGAGTCTGCAAACAGCTGTGGGGCGGGCAGGGCGACAACGCAGAATGCCATGGCGCAGAAGTGCGCCGAGGTGCCCTCACAGCAGTTCTGTTCGCTGTCGCCACCATGATGACGAGAGTAGTCCGCAGTGGAGTCCGACGGCGCGGGGTTCAGGCTGGCCGTGTGATCGCCGTGATCGCCGTGATCGCCATGTCCCAGCTGATGGTGAGCGTGGTCGCTGCCAGCCATATCAGCCACCGTCAGTTGGTTATCGGTCGCGGAATGCGGATTCTGCTGCGTGGTGTCGGCCGTGCCGACACAGCCCGGATCGGCGAATCCCATCAGTTGGGTCACCAGCAGGCTGGAGAGCAGCCAGGTCAGCAGACGTTTGCAGCGGTTTGGTTGCATAACGGCAATGCTAAACAAAAAAGTGGCAAATGGAAAATTTGGGTCTGGCGGTGGGTGATCAGCTAGTGAGGGTCGGCCAGATCACCACAACTGCCGCAATCACAAAGCCGATGCCGGTGACATGGGCGAT
>JBPEXY010000194.1:0-8393 GCA_052031065.1 Immundisolibacteraceae bacterium
CCCGCTTCGTTGCCCTGCTGCTCCAGCTCCCTGATGACGGCACTACCAACCACAACCGCATCCGCAAACTCGGCTACAGTCGCCGCATCTTCTGGAGTGCTGATACCAAACCCTACCCCCACCGGTATTGCACTCTGTTGCCCTAAAGCCTCAACTACCTGGCTCACCTGGGAAAAATCAGCAGTCGCGCCACCCGTTACCCCTTTAACAGAAACATAATAGAGAAAACCGGAAGCGGCGCTGGCAATTCGCTGACTACGCTCAATACCGCTCGTTGGAGCGACCAGAAAGACTGTGTCGAGTCCCTGATCACCGAAACAGGCCCGATACTCTTCCGACTCCTCAAGGGGCATATCGACTGTCAACACACCGTCAACCCCCGCCTGGGCCGCAGCCCGCGCAAATTCCTGGTAGCCGATTCTCTCAATCGGATTGAGGTAACCCATTAACACGACCGGAACACTCTGATTTTGCTCCCGGAAACGGCCCACCAATGCAAGAACATCACGTAACGAGACGCCATTTCTGAGCGCCCGTTCGCTGGCTCTCTGAATGACCGGCCCATCCGCCATAGGGTCAGAAAAGGGCACACCGAGCTCAATCACATCTGCCCCCTCAGCCACAAGCCTGTGCATCAGCTGCTCAGTAATCGACAGGCCCGGGTCTCCAGCAGTAACAAAGGTTACCAATGCCTTACGTTGCTGCTGGTGCAGCGCGGAGAAACAACTCGCCAGCCGGCTCATACCTCAATCCCCTCCAACGCGGCGACGGTGTGCACATCCTTATCCCCCCGACCGGAGAGACAGACCAGGACCGCCTGTTGCGGGCCCATGGAGGCTGCCAGCTGAGTTGCGCTAGCCAGTGCGTGCGACGATTCCAGGGCCGGCATAATTCCTTCTACCCGAGTCAGCTGATGGAATGCAACCAGCGCCTGTTGATCGGTCACCGCGACATAATCAACCCGCCCGATATCCTTCAGCCACGCATGTTCAGGGCCAACACCTGGATAATCCAGACCCGCCGATATCGAGTGGGTCTCTATGATTTGGCCATTCTCATCCTGCATCAGATAGGTTCTGTTGCCATGCAACACACCGGGCTCACCCGCTGCGAGAGGCGCCGCATGCCGCCCGGTCTCAATACCGTCTCCTGCAGCCTCAACACCAACCAGAGCAACCTGCTGGTCAGGAATAAAAGGATAAAACATACCTATTGCGTTGGAGCCGCCACCGACGCAGGCAACTACACAGTCCGGCAACGAACCATGTTGAGAAAGCATCTGCTTGCGCGCTTCCTGACCGATCACGGTTTGAAAATCTCTTACCATCTGCGGATAAGGGTGCGGCCCCGCAACTGTGCCAATGATATAAAAGGTGTTGTCGACATTAGCAACCCAATCCCGCATCGCCTCGTTCATGGCATCTTTCAACGTCTTTGAACCAGACTCCACAGAGACCACTTCTGCGCCGAGCAGGCGCATGCGATAGACATTGAGGGCCTGACGCTTGATGTCCTCAGCACCCATATAGACCACGCATTCGAGGCCTAGTCGCGCAGCAACGGTGGCAGTCGCAACGCCGTGCTGACCAGCGCCGGTCTCCGCTATCACTCTGGTTTTTCCCATTCGCTGGGCAATCAACGCCTGGCCGATAGTATTATTGATCTTGTGCGCACCAGTATGGTTAAGGTCTTCGCGCTTAAGGTAGATGCGTGCACCACCAACCTGATCACTCAAACGCTGCGCCAGATAGAGTGGCGACGGCCTGCCAACGTAATGGTGCAGATCAGCCTGCAGTAGCGCCTTGAACTGCGGGTCATCGCGAAACTGATCGTAGGCTTTTTCCAGCTCTTGCAACGGCTGCATCAGGGTCTCAGCGACGAAACGGCCACCATATCGACCAAAATGACCCAGTTCGTCAGGTAATTTACCGAACAGACTATCGTTTGCTTTATTCAATATCTCTTACCGATTTTATGAACTGACGTATTTTATCGTCGCTTTTGACACCAGGCGCTGATTCAACACCACTACTTACATCAACAGCATAGGGGGAGGCAATCCCGATCGCTTCAGCGACATTCCCCGCGTGCAGACCACCGGCAAGAATCAGCGGTTTTTCAATGCCCTTGGGTATACGTTGCCAATCGAAAATACGACCACTACCACCGTAAAGCGATGCGTCGAAACCATCCAACAACAACCCGCTGGCACCAGGGAATGCCTCTAATGCAGCTGTAACGGTTTGGCCCGGAGCCATACGCACCGCTTTCACATAGCGCCTGCCAAACTGCTCACAATATTCGGCAGTTTCATCGCCGTGGAACTGCAGCAGATCCAGCTCAACTTCTTTGCAAATCTCAGTGACCTGATCTGGGTCGTGGTTAACAAAAAGCCCCACTCGGGTGATAAAGGGGGGTAACCGCCGTGCAATCTCACCAGCCTGGGTCACTGTGACACATCGACTGCTTCTGGAGTAGAAAACCAGCCCGATCGCATCAGCGCCAGCCTGAGCAGCAAACTCACCATCCCCGGGGCGGGTAATTCCACATATCTTGATTCTTACCAACCTATCTTCCCTGTGCACCAGTGATCGGCAATAACGAAACTGGCTGCGCCTTCCAGGCTGGATAATCGACACCCACTAAATAGAGTCCGTTTGGCAACGCGGTTACGCCACCCAGCGCGCGGTTTTTTGCTGCCAGCACCTCTGCAGCCCAAGTCACCGGCTGATCGCCAACGCCAATGGCCATCAGGACACCGACAATGTTACGCACCATATGGTGGAGAAAACCATCCGCACTGACATCAACCGAGATCAGGTCATCGCTCCGAAATACGGCAAGTTTGCTAATCGTTCTGACCGGACTGTGAGCCTGACAGGCAGTAGCACGATAGGAAGTAAAATCGTGAGTGCCGAGCAATGACTTACCGGCATCGGCCATCATCTTCTCTGACAGGCGCCGTGGCTGATGGGTCACCCTGGTATTAAAAAGTGCTGAGGCAACCGGAGAATTATAGATCAAGTAACGATAATGCCTTTGCAGGGCTGAAAACCGGGCATTAAAACTCTCGCCAACAGTACGCATCCAGCGCACACGAACATCCGCCGGCAACAAGGAATTGGTCCCCCTGACCCAGGCCGTCGGGCTACGCTCGTGCGTCGGTGAAAAGCTTACCACCTGCTCCAGCGCGTGGACACCTCGATCGGTACGGCCCGCGCAGCTGACCCTGACTGGTCCGTCAGCAATAGAAGAGAGCGCCTCCTCCACCACCTGTTGAACACCAAGGCCGTTTTTCTGGCGCTGCCAGCCAACGTAACGGCTACCATCATATTCGATACCAAGTGCGATCATTCAGGTGGGAAAACAAGATGCAAAAATGTTGCTGCCAAACATGCACAAGCGGGGATTGCAAATGGCGGGGACAGACCACTGGTTAGGCTGAGGTTCATCACTGGAACGGTAACAATAACCATAAACCGGTTCTAACTGCAGAACCAGAACCGACTGACCACCGAGATGGTGACGTCAGTTTTAACGATTTAGTTAATCGTCAAGCCGTGCAATCAACTCAGCTGCCTGTTTCTTCTGCTGGTCGTTTCCATAAGACTGTATCTGCTCATTGAGCGGGATAGCCTGATCCCTATCACCCATATCGACATAGGCGGCAAGCAGATCCAACTGAGAAGCGATTGCATCAAGGTTTTGAATAGTCTCAACATCCGACTCTTCTTCAGGAATACTGATAAAGGTTGCATCAAGGCCGTCATCTTCATCCCCAAGGATTATTTCGTCCTCCAGGCCACTATCCAGCGCCAGGGAATCCTCTTCACCTTCCTGCCCAGGTTGTTCTATAGCCAGCGAATCAACATCGAATTCCAGCGCTTCGTCGTCTGAAACAGGCGGGCTGGTTTCGTCCGTGACATTATCGTCTGTCAAGCCCGTGGTTATACCGACTCCGGCATCAACAGAATCACCAAAATCCATATCGAGTAGAAACTCATCATCCTGCCCATCGTCTGATTCTGTTTCAACGGCACCTGATTCAAACGAATCAGTTTCTTCAGCGAGGTTCTCAGAGCCACCCTCGTCACCCTCCAGGGAGAGCTCAAAATCCAGGCCACTCTCTGAATCATCCGATTCGCTAATCTTACTGACAGGAGCTTCCGTACCAAACTCGACCTCGCCAAATTCGACGGTATTCTCGTCCTCTTCTAATACCAACTCGCTAGAAGCTTCCCCAGTTAAGGCGTCGTCCGGTCCCAGGTCGCTATCGAAATCCAGCCCATCAAACTCAACCGTATTCTCATTATCGGACTCCTCGCTACCAACCTCACCAATAGCTTCCAATGGCGCATCTAAATCATCGGCCAGAAGTTCGTCACTTTCCGCAACCACATCTTCACCAGCACTCAGGGCATCAGCAGACAAAAGAGCGGTACTTAAAAAGTCCTCTTCATCTGGCTCCGCAGAAGCAGCCTCCTGGAGCCCCGAAAACTCGTCCAGATCTATTGAGGTCGATATTTCTGACCGAGTCTCTTCTTCAGCGACTGACGGCAATTCACTCTGGTCAGCTTCACCAAGGTCCAGACCGGAGAATACAGAGTCAGAACCATCTTCTGCGCTACCGTCGTCCGCCCCCGTCCCGAAGTCGTCGAGATCTAGATCATCGACAACATCCTCCAGTCCAACTCTATCGTCAGCTCCCAATTCTGCGTCCAGATCAAGCTCATCCTCGAACGATGCAGTAGTGGTAACCAAAGACCCAATTTGTTGTGGGTCCAAAGTAGCCCCAGCAAACAGCGTACTGCCAGGTTTCAGGGCTTTGCCGAAAGCAATAACCTTTTCCCAGCTATCTTGATCAGTACTTAACTGATCTTGATACTCTGTAGCATATTGCTCATATTCGTCGCCCTTCTCCTGTCCATAATAGATATCCAGGAGTTTCAATTTAAGGTCAACTCGATCATCGTACTGAACAGCATCAAGGATGATATCCTCGGCCTGTTCGTGATGTCCGTACGTCAGGAAAACATCCGCCTCTGCAATCGGGTCCACATCCTCAAGCTCAGTCTCTGCGGCAACTCCGACCGTGGGCGCTACAAAATCATCAAGGAATGAGGCGGTGTCCTCTTCCGCAGAAGCCTCTACTGCAACGCTATCGTCTCCAGATGCAACCACCTGCGTCGCTTCATCATCAACGTTGTCGCTACCACCATCTGGAGATGGCGTACGGACAACAGTTGCCTCTTCGTCATCAAGGTCAAGAGCGTCATCACCCTTCTTTTCGCCTTTACTGCCACGTAATGCCAGACCGACCACCGCCAGCACAATAATCAGAATCGCGCCGGCAACATAGAGCAGGTTATCCATCAAAAGCGAAACGATTCCACCGCTATCGCTGGGAGCTGGTGGAGCTACCGGACGCGGTCGCACCCGCTCCTGTTGCGCATCGGTCGCTTCCCTACCAGTAGCAACAGATTCTGTTGATTCTCCAGACTCTGCTACAGGCTCTTCAGCTGCCCCATCTTCGGCGACCTCGTCAATATCTTTTGCTGCAGGCTCGGACTGAGCGGTGTCCGATGGCTGCTCCATTGGCTCGACAGGCGCAACAATCGCCTGGTCACCATATTCTGACCCAGCCTCTGCACCGCCAACAGCTGGCATTTCCGGTTTAAAGGTCTCTTCGGCAGGTGGGAGCTGGGAAATCTCGACCATCTCGCGAAGCGTCGCCAGCTGCTTTTCCAGCTCTGCGATTCGGGTCCGCAATTCGCTGTTTTCACGCTCGCGAACTTCGAGGTTTTCCTCAAGTAACTCGATATGCTCTTTGATCTGCTCGGAACTGCCCTCGCCGGCACCGCCAGATCCAGAAACTGCAGACCCCGATTCGTTAAGCAAACGAACCCGGCCACTACCAGCTGCTGAAACCTCAGCTGTGTCGCTGGCAGAAACGGGCCCACGCTCAATAACACCGCCGCTGGTTTGAACGAGAGCCGGGATGGCTGGGACGGCCGGAGCTCCCTGCTTATAATCGAGCCACTCCTGCTGCTGCCTGACAAACTCCTCTTTAGCCTGCTGAGTATCAAGCTGTGAATACTGTTCAGCAGAGGGCAGCACAAGGGTCTTGCCGGCGAGCATTCGATTGACATTGCCAGCAACAAAGGCATGGGGGTTGGCATCAACAATGGCGATCATTGCCTGGTTAACAGAAACGCCCTGCGGACGGACCTCCAACGCTATTTCCCAAAGCGTGTCACCAATCTCCGTGGGGCCATATTGACCAGCTGCCGATCCCGCAAAGCCGGGCATTTCCAGTGAAGCTGCAGAGGCGATACCATTCGCCACAGGAACACGAACCACATTATCTGAAGGGAGAGCTGCCGTTCTAACCGATGGCGCAGCGGGTTGCGGCGGCGGATCCAGCAAAACCGTGTAATGGCGCATGACCCGACCTTCCGGTGCAGAAAGCTCCAGCAGAAAATCGAAATAAGGGTCTTTAACCGCACGCTGGGAAGAGACCTCGATGTACGGGACTCCGTCTGCTCTCTCCAGCACGTTAAACCTGAGGCCGCTGAGAGAAAACGAGCGCTCGAGGCCAGCTTTCTGATGATCAGCCTGCGATGCAACCCTCGCTTCGATAAGCGCTCCGTCCCCAGCCTCAACGCCGACCAGTTCAATCTCCGCAGAGAGCGGTTGGCTCAAATAGGAATTGAGTTTTAATTCGCCCAGACCCAACGCGTACACCGAGACCGGCGATAGTGCGACTATCACGATCAACACGTCGATTATTCTGTTGCGCATTTGGTCACCTGAACGGAGATGCAAGACCGGGCCGCGTGGCAATGAGACCCAACCAGCCGATGAATAACGAATCAACTTACGATAGCAATTAACAACCAAAAAAATCCGGCACTTAGGCTATCAAACTCGAATAAACATTACAAACTTTATATAACCTGTTATTAAAGATAGCTTTTTATCAATTCTTCGGCAATCTGAACACTATTTGTCGCTGCCCCTTTTCGAACATTATCCGCTACCACCCAAAGGTTTAAACCGTTGGGGTGAGAGATATCCCTGCGAATACGCCCGACATAAACCAGGTCACTATCCGCCGCATCAGTCACGGCTGTTGGATAACCGCCATCCTCACGTCGATCAACAACCTCAACCCCGGCGGCTTCGTCAAGCAACCTGGTCGCCTCAACAACCTCTATCGGCTTGGCCGTTTCTATGTGTACTGCTTCCGAATGACCATAAAAAACCGGGACTCTGACCGCAGTTGGATTTACCTGTATCGACTCATCATCAAAGATCTTTTGCGTTTCCCAGACCATTTTCATCTCTTCACGGGTATAACCATTATCCTGGAAGGTATCGATCTGGGGTAACGCGTTAAACGCAATCTGTAGCGGATAGACTTCACTGGTAATCGGTTTCGCAGAAAGCAGAGCAGCAGTTTGCGCGGCCAGTTCCTCGATCGCCGACTGCCCGGTACCTGAAACTGCCTGGTAAGTGCAGACGTTAATGCGTTTGATACCCACAGCATCATAGATCGGCTTCAGGGCCACGACCATCTGAATAGTACTGCAATTGGGGTTGGCAATTATCCCTCGCGCTCTATAGCCGCCTATCGCCTGCGGATTCACCTCCGGCACCACTAGCGGTATGTCGCTTTCGCGACGAAAATGCGAAGTGTTATCGATCACCACCGCACCTGCTACCACCGCACGGGGAGCGTACTCCGCCGAAACCGAACCACCGGCAGAAAACAGCGCGATCTGCACTTTCGAAAAATCGAACTCCTGCAGATCCTCTACCGTAACCCAACCCCCCGCGAACTCAATCCGCTTTCCTGCAGACCGGCTCGACGCCAATGCATAGAGCTTGCCGACCGGAAATTTGCGCTCTTCGAGAACGCGGATCATGGTCTCACCGACAGCACCGGTGGCGCCCACCACCGCGACATCATATTTTTGTTGCATAAATTTTAAGTCGTCTGAAAATTAAAGAGTTTATGGCCTATTCGGCAGACTGACGCAGAGCATCGAGAACAGCGGCGCCCATCTCCACTGTGCCCACCTTGTGACACCCCGGTGAAAAAATGTCACCGGTGCGTAACCCACGATCCAGCACCTGACTGACCGCAGCCTCGACTGCCTCGGCAATGTCGGCCCGACCCAGAGTGTGACGATACATCATTGCTACCGACAACAGAGTTGCAAGCGGGTTGGCCTGCCCAGTGCCGGCAATATCGGGAGCTGAACCATGAACCGGCTCATACATTCCGGCGCCCGACTCGTTGAGGGAAGCAGACGGCAGCATGCCTATCGACCCGGTGAGCATCGCCGCACAATCGGAGAGAATGTCACCAAACAGGTTGCCGGTGACCA
>JBPEXY010000195.1:0-8189 GCA_052031065.1 Immundisolibacteraceae bacterium
GGGTCAATCCCGATTCTGATGATCGGGCGGGTTTTCAGCCACGCACTTTCGTCTGGTGTCAGCTGTAGTTTCGGCTGCTCAGATTGAGGAAGAAATTCGGCAACATCGACCCAGCGTCGGCTGATCTCTGCCCGCTTGCTATCGGAAATGGTGTCGAGTGCTTTTTGCAGGAGATCCCGCAAGATCGGCAAATCCTTGCGGGTTGCCATATGCAGCCCGTGGACCTGATCCGAAACCTGCGCCGCAATACGCAAATTGGTCAGGTTCAATTCACGCATCCAGTAACTGGCCGACGCAAGATTGCCGACCAATGCATCGACATCGCCATGCGACAGCGCCAGCAACGCTGATTGCAACGTCGGATAGTCAACCGCCTCGACGGTAGTATGATCACGCAGATAACCGTCGTGAGAACTCTCAGACTGCACCGCAACGCGCAAACCCTGCAGGTCCTCAAGGCCAGTGACCGATCTGGCAAGGTCATCACGGGTGACGATTGAACGAACAAAACGGGTGTGGGGCTCAGTGAAGTTGAGATAGCCTGATCGCTCAAGGGTCTGCCCAACGGCGGGCAACAGGTCGATCTCACCTCGACGTACCTGTGCCATCACTTCAACCCAGGTCAGCCCATTGACCACCTCAATCCCGATATCGAGCCGCTCTCCAACGAGACGAAGGTAATCGGCAGCGATGCCACTGTATCGGCCCTGCTCATCAACGAATTCAAAGGGTGCGAACTCGGGATCAAAACCTACGCGAATTACCCGGTGTTCGGTCAACC
The DNA here is from genome assembly GCA_052031065.1 of Immundisolibacteraceae bacterium. GTDB lineage: Bacteria > Pseudomonadota > Gammaproteobacteria > Immundisolibacterales > Immundisolibacteraceae > JBPEXY01. The sequence goes on from JBPEXY010000195.1 coordinate 782, forward strand.
AGTTGCGCTCTGCGCTGGTCAGTTCGATGTCAACGGCGCTCTGCTCAGGCACCTTAACATGACGATCAACGACAACATGACGATCAATGACCTCCTCCGCTTGTAGAGGCGAAAAAGTCAGCAGCAGGCCAAGCTGGAAAATCAGGTTACGGACAGCTTGCCGCCAGTTGGCTGGCCTCCAAACCACAAAGCCCCCGTCGAGTCATCGTGACTGAATGTCGGGGTTAATTTAACCGACTCGCTGAGTTAACGAAACAGGTTAGCTGCAACGGCGCAACCGCCGTTGACGATCACGTTGGGTTAGGCGTCTCGTAATAACTGTTCCACCGCTGTTAGCAAACCTTGCAGGCCAGCAGTCACGCCCAGCTCAATTGCTTCCTGCGTTCTCAGCCCATCTATCCATTTCGCTTTCACGGCTATTAACGCACCGACGCGGTTGCCACCTGCGCAATGAACAACAACGGGCCTGTTACTGGCGGCCAGCGCCTGCTGTAACTGAGCTGCGTTTTCAGTGGTGAGGTCGGCGGCACCTGAGATCGGAATGTGCTGATAATCCATACCCAACGCCGTGACTACTCCCTCCTCGTCAAAATCTTTCATCTCGGCGGCAGGACGGAGATTCACTACCAGACCGATCCCCAGGCGAGCGAGTCCCGCCAACTGTTCCGCTGATGGCTGCCCTGCAGAGTAAATTGAAGCACCCGCAATCAGAGGCCCACGCAGGTTGCTGATATTCAGCTGTTCTATCTGACCATTCAGGGTTTCTGCTTCGAGGTTCTGCATCGGTAACTTCTCCTGTTATGCGACTCTATACCGGTGTGCTAGCCGTATCCTTTAATGGCTAATGATCAGCGCAACAACGGTATCAATAAAAATAAAAATTCCAGTCAGCGTGAGTAGTGACGCAAACAGTTTTTTAAGCAGAGCATCATCAACTTTTCGGCCAAGGGTTCCACCGGTAGCAAAGCCCAGCAGACCAACCCCGATGAAAACCCCGATCACCCGCCAATCAAGTGCAAGGTGCTGCTGTTCGAGGATATCCAGATATTTATAGAACCCACTGGCAGATTGCATGACAATGATCAGCAGACTGGTAGCCACTGCCCGCTGCATTGGTAACCCGAATAGCAACACCAGCGCCGGCACGATTAGAAAACCTCCACCCACGCCAACCACTCCGGCAAGCGTGCCGGTGGCAAACCCGGCTAACCCACTCCTAAGCCACCGCAACCGGTCATCATCGCCCGCCCTCTGCTCACCTTGCCTTGCCTTAGAACTACTCGCCTTAAACATGCGCCAGGCTGCGGCCAGCATCACCAACGAAAACAGGCCGAGCTGAAGCAGACCGGGGATAAAGCCGGCGACACCAGCCCCGGCGTAAGTCCCGGCCATCGCCGGTAGTCCGAACTGAACGAGAGTCGACCAGACTAGGTTGCCACGACGAATATGACCCATCGCACCGACCGCGCTGATGGTGCCAACAATCATCAGAGAACTGGCAATGGCCACTTTTTCCGGCTGTTCAACCAGATAGATTAGTAACGGTACGGTGACAATCGACCCACCGGAACCGAGCAACCCCAGAGTAACTCCAACTACCAACGCACCGAGCCAGACCGCGGCTGAACCGGCGGCAACCCCAAACATTACTCTTCCCGCCGGTTTAACGGCTCCGCCATACAGAACTCACTGTGTAGCAGCTTGATCATTTCGCCAACGATACCGGCAGATAAACGGTAGTAGACCGTCTGCGACTGTTTTCGGGTCGCGACCAGTTCCGAACGACGCAGAACCGCCAGATGTTGCGATGCTGCTGCCTGTCCCAGGCCGGTGCGCCGCGTCAACTCACCCACCGACAGTTCACTATCGACCAGCATACAGAGCATCATCAGCCGGTTGCGATTGGCCATGGATTTGAGCAGGCGTGTTGCCTGTTCGACGTTTGCCATCATCGCTGCCATATTCAGCGAACCAGTAGAGCTATCGGGATGGTTCATTGGCGTAAATTCCTGACTATCAAGCCTGTTGTCGATGCTAATCTGTTCGCCGCACGGGGTTCGTTGCATCCTCTGAAACATTGGCCCCGTAAAGTTGTTAAAGATGATAGTAATATATATTTTTTTACTTATATAGACTTTTCTTATATAAATACCAGACAGATAAAATCGAGCAACCAGGAGCCCGCAGTGCACACTACCCCACCACCTGCGTGGTGCACCATATAACCAACCTGCTAAACCTAATCACTGACCAGGAATAGAAACCAATGTCGATGACCATTGAACATTTTTACCACCAGCCGACTGCCACACTCAGTTATGTGGTGGCAGACAGTGAATCCAAAGAAGCTGCGGTAATCGACCCGGTACTGGATTTTGTCGCCGCAGCCGGCCGTACCTCGACCGATTCCGTGCAAAAGATCATCGACTATCTGCAGGACAACGATCTCAAACTGCGCTGGATTCTGGAAACCCACGCCCACGCCGATCACCTGAGTGGAGCAGATCTGCTGAAAAAAGAGCTGGGCGGCGAAATCGCCATCGGCAAAGCCATTACCCAGGTGCAGGAGGTATTCAAGACGCTGTTCAATATCGGTGACGAACTGGTTGCCGACGGCCGCGATTTCGACTGTCTACTCGCCGATGGCGACACCCTGCCCCTTGGGAGCCTGCAAATCAGGACTCTTTCCACGCCGGGACACACCCCGGCCTGTAGCTGTTATCAGATCGAAGATGCCGTGTTTGTGGGTGACACCATCTTCATGCCCTCGTTTGGCACCGCGCGCTGCGATTTTCCCGGTGGCGATGCGGGCACGCTCTACGATTCAATCCAGAAGCTGCTCTCATTGCCGCCAGAAACCCGTCTGTTCATGTGCCACGACTACCCGAAAAAGGGCGAATCCTACCGCTACCTGACTTCAGTGCAGGAAGAGCGCGAACAGAATATTCATCTCAATCTGGCACCCGCTGCCGGACAGAGCCCGAAACAGGCCTATGTTGAAATGCGCAGCGGGCGCGACGCGGGGCTTGGTGCACCAGCACTGATTCTGCCCGCCCTGCAGTACAACATCCGCGCCGGCAAGCCGCCGCAACCTGAAGATAACGGCGTTGCTTACCTCAAGCTGCCGCTGAATCAGCTCTGAACCAGCCCCCAGCGACCTGTTGAAACCCTGAGTGGAGGAAACCAGCTTGACGGAATTCACACCCTGGAGTGCATTGGCCGGCGGTCTGCTGATTGGTCTCGCCGCAACCCTGTTGTTGCTGCTAAATGGCCGCATTATGGGAGTCAGCGGCATCCTCAACGGCCTGATTAAAACCGGAGGCAGCCCAGCTCAGGAGGACCGGCTGTGGCGTGGGCTGTTTCTGGCCGCCATGGTGCTCACTGCAACCCTACTCTATCAGCTGCCGCAAATTCACTTTCAGCTACGCAGCGGTTTCCCGATCTGGGCGCTGCTGCTCGGTGGTTTTCTGGTCGGTTTCGGCACCCGTCTCGGTGGTGGTTGCACCAGCGGCCACGGCATCTGCGGTATCGGCCGACTGTCGCGTCGATCATTCGCGGCAACAGCCTGCTTTTTCGGGGTCGGTGTGGTCACCGCAATCGTCACCCGCAACCTTATCGGGGTCGGCTTATGAAACAGCTTACAGTTGCCGTTCTCTGCGGAGCAATTTTTGGCGCCGGGCTAACCCTTTCCGGCATGGTCAATCCGCTCAAGGTACTGAATTTCCTTGATCTTTATCGCATCGGATCGAATACCTGGGACCCCAGCCTGGCGCTGGTGATGGGTGGCGGCGTAACGGTCACCCTGATCACTTTTCGCTGGGTACTGCAACGCGCCCAACCGGTCTGTGGTGATCAGTTCCAGCTACCCACGCGAACCCATATCGATTCCCGCCTATTGATTGGCTCAGCCCTGTTCGGGCTTGGCTGGGGTCTGGCTGGTTACTGTCCAGGACCTGCCCTCGCAGCAATCGCATTTGGATCGATCGAACCCGTACTGTTCGTACTGGCAATGCTCGTTGGCAGTTTCGTGGCAGGCCAGTTGGCCAACCGCGCCAATAACTAACCCGCTTCCATCCCTAACCCGCGGGAACCATTCTGTAAGAGTCAATTGGAGAACCCCCTGCGCATGCAGAGCTGATTCAGATTAGTCAGCAGGGTTGTTACAGCGCGGTAACATTGCAGCGCAGTAACCGCTCAGGCATGGTTTAACGACACCCTATCTTCAACCCATCACTTATCAAAAGGAGCTGAATGATGGAAGAAGTGATGAAATTTGCCGACGACCTGGGACCACTGAAAATCATTCATGTCTACCAACCGAGCGTAGGACTGAACGCCACCCTGGTAGTCGACAACGTCGCCCGTGGCCCCTCCATTGGCGGTATGCGCATGGCACCAGACGTTACCACCGAGGAGTGCTTTCGACTGGCCCGCGCGATGACCCTGAAAAACGCCGCTGCTGACCTGCCCCACGGTGGCGGCAAGATGGTGATTAATGCCGACCCCAACGCGCCACGGGAACAGAAAGAACAGATATTACGCTGCCTGGTCAACGCCCTACGCAACGAAACCGATTACGTTTTCGCGCCGGATATGGGCACCAACGAAACCTGCATGTCCTGGATCAGGGATGAAGTAGACCGCGTTGTCGGCCTGCCGCGCAGCCTCGGTGGCATACCACTGGACGAAATCGGCGCGACCGCGTGGGGCCTCAAGGTAGCAACAAAAATCGCTACAGACGCCACCAGGCTCAACCTCAATAATGCTCGATTTGCAGTGCAGGGGTTTGGAGCGGTGGGCAGCCATGTTGCCCGTTTCCTGAGTGATGAGGGTGCAACTCTGGTCGCGGCATCCGAATCAACCGGCGCGATAGCGAACCCCGACGGCCTGGATGTCTCGGCGCTGATCGAGCTCAAACAGAATAACCAGCCGCTCACCAGCTACGGCAAGGCTCAACGCATCAGCCCGGATGAACTGATTGGTGTGGATTGCGATATCTGGATTCCCGCCGCCCGACCCGATGTCATCAACGCCGGCAATGCCGCTTCGATCAAAGCCAGCATCATCGCTCAGGGTGCCAACATACCCGCCACCGCCGAAGCAGAACAGCTGCTCCACGAGCGCGGGGTGCTGGTGCTCCCCGATTTCATCGCCAACGCCGGCGGGGTGATCTGTGCCGCAATGGAATTTGCCGGTGCAACGGAATCAATGGTGTTTCCGGCGATTGAAGAAAAAATCGCCCGTAACATGGCCACTGTTATTGAACACTCGCATAGAGAGAATCTCCTACCCCGAGCTGCCGCCGAGCGGCTGGCGCGCAGCCGGGTGGAAACGGCAATGCAAAACCGCCGCTGGACGATTTTCTAGTTTCGCTCTCTGGCAATCCAGGTTTCGACAATGCGGATATTTGAGCCGCTGGTTTTAACACCAAGGGGCTGATACCCGTAGCTTCTACATCCGGGGGGTGTTCATCGGGGGGCTGAACCTCAGCGCGCTTTGACTTCGGCGCATCTTCAATCTAAAACAGCGCAAAACCATCAGGGGAAATTCAGGAGAAATTTAGCGGCGATAGCACCGCGACACGAGGAGAGGGGTTAGATGGGTAATTCGCAAAAGAGCTATTTCCACCTTGGCGGCAGCACGCCGCTGTTAGGTGATTCCATTGCCACGCGCTTTATGCAAACCGCCCGGCTGTTTGGCAACCAGGATGCTGTGGTCTCGTGCCACCAACAGCGACAGCTGAACTATCGCGAGCTTGCCGAACTGGTCGATCAAATCGCCGCCGGCCTCGTCGGGCTGGGGTTCCAGTCGGGGGATCGTATCGGCATCTGCTCCACCAACCAGATCGAGTGGTATGCGCTGCAGCTCGCCTGTGCGCGCATCGGCGCCATTCTGGTCAACATCAACCCCGCCTACCGGCCGGGCGAACTGGCCTATGCGCTGCAGAAATCTGAAGTTAACGGCCTGGTCACCATACCCGCGTTTCGCTCCAGCCACTATGTCGAGATGCTGCTGGAACTAATTCCCGAGCTAGGCAATTCAGCGCCCGGATCGCAGCGGGGCGACCTCAGCTGCGCCGACTTTCCTGCACTCAAACAGGTCATCGTGTTCGACCCCAGCGCCCCGCAGCAGACCAACCGGCCTGCCGATGGCTTCACCACCTGGCAGGAGCTGCTGGCCGCCGGCGCAGCTATCGCCAGCGCCACCCTTGATGAGCTCACCGATGCCATCGACTGCGACGACGCCACCAATATTCAGTACACCTCCGGCACTACCGGCTCGCCCAAAGCGGTGGTGCTGAGCCACCACAATATTCTCAACAATGCCTGGTTTGCCGCCCAAAGCATGGAGATTAGCGAGCATGATCGCGTCTGTGTCACGGTACCGTTTTACCACTGCTTCGGCACCGTGCTGTGCAACCTGCTGGCGGTCACCACCGGCGCGGCGCTGGTGTTACCGGCAGAACATTTCGATCCGCTGGCGACCCTAACCGCCGTGGAGCGGGAGCGCTGTACCCTGCTGCACGGGGTGCCCACCATGTTCATTGCCCAGCTCGAACACCCGCAGTTTGCCCGGTTTGATGTCAGCAGCCTGCGCACCGGGATCATGGCCGGCGCGCCCTGCCCGGCACCGCTGATGCGCCGGGTGATCGACGAGATGCACGTCAGCGATATTCTTATTGGCTATGGCCAGACCGAAGCATCGCCGTTGACCCACCTCACCCGCTCCACCGACAGTCTGGAGCGGCGCACCGAAACCGTCGGCTGCAACCTGCCCCATCAGGAAGTCAAAGTGGTCGATGTAGAGAACGGCCGCACCGTTGCAGTGGGCGAAGTGGGGGAAATCTGTTTTCGCGGCTATCACGTGATGAGCGGTTACTACGGCGATGCCGACGCCACTGCCGAATCGATCAACGCCCACGGCTGGCTCGCCTCCGGCGACCTGGGCACCATGGATGAGGCCGGTTACGTAAAGATCACCGGCCGCCGCAAGGACATGGTGATTCGCGGCGGTGAGAACATCTACCCGGCGGAGGTGGAAGAGGTGATGTTCAGCCACCCGGATGTGGTCGAGGCCGCCGTGTTTGGCATTGTCGATGAGTTTTACGGCGAGGAGCTGGTCGCCTGGGTGAAACGGATTGATGATTCATCGCTCACCACCGACCAGCTGCGCGACCACTGTCGCCAACAGCTGGCCCATTTCAAGGTACCGAAAAACATCCGTTTTGTGACCGAATTCCCGATGACCGTTACCGGCAAACTGCAGAAATTTGTGATGCGCGAGCAGGAGGCCGAGCTACAGGCCACCGAAGCGGCGTGAGTGGTTTACCAGCCACAAGGTTCATTCACACGCCCGGCCCTGGGATGCCACCTCGCCGTTACTGTTGTCATTAGCACCGTTGTCATTA
>JBPEXY010000196.1:0-1813 GCA_052031065.1 Immundisolibacteraceae bacterium
GACATGGGCACGTAATCTTTCACCGAGTTGGTGTTGAGTGCCGCGTACACCCCGATAGGAATGCCGATCAACATGGCCAGAAGGATGGCGTAGGTGGCCAGTTCAAGAGTCACCGGAAAGCCACCGGCAATCATTTCATTAACGCTGCGGCCAGGGTATTTGAACGATGGGCCCAGATCCCCCTGAGCCATATCCCCAAGATAGGAGAAAAACTGCTCATACAGCGGGGCATCCAGATTGTATTTGGCGTTGAGGGCTTCAATCACCTCAGGGGGCGCTGTCCGGTCAGAGTCGAATGGTCCACCGGGTGCGGCCCGCACCATAAAGAAGGTGAGGGTAATAACAATAAAGATCACAGGGATCGCCTGGGCGACCCTGCTGAAGATAAATTTAGTCATGGGCGTCTCGGCTCAGCAATGAATGGCGCTTATTCAGCAGCGCCACCCTGTGGTACCAGTGTCATGTACTTGTAAGGCTTATAGTCCATCACATTCTTCTCGACGCCCTTGAGGGATGGGTCTACCAGGTGCTTGGAGGAGTAGTAGTAGATCGGGATGATCGGCACTTCATCCACCAGAATCTGATCGGCTTCCTGGAAATAGGCAAAACGCAGGTCCTGGTCACCGGTTCGCGCGGCCATGCTCATCAGCTCGTCGTAACGTTCGTTGCCCCAGCCAGTTTTGTTGTTGCCACCGTCGGTAACGAACATTTCGAGGAAGGTGCTTGGGTCAAGGTAGTCACCAATCCAGGCCGCGCGGGAAACCTGATAATCCTGGGTGCGCTCACGGTCGAGATACACCTTCCACTCCTGGTTCTGCAGGGTGATATCGATGCCCAGTTCGTTCTTCCACATCTGCTGCACGGTGAGAGCAATGAGTTTGTGTGACTCCAGCGTGTTGTACATCAGCTCCAGCGCCGGGAAGCCTTCACCACCGGGATAACCCGCTTCGGCCAGCAGTTCACGGGCTTTCTCAGGGTTGTATTCCAGCTGAGCGTCTGGCTTGTAGCCGTAATCATCGGGTGGGGTCAGAGCAAAGGCCGGTACCTGCCCACTCTTAGTGACACGTTCGGTAATCAGTTTGCGGTCGATGGTCAGTGCCAGGGCTTTACGGACACGGACGTCCTGAAGCGCTGGGTTATCCGTATTCAGGCGGTAAAAATAGGTGCCGTAGTAGGGTGCGGTGTACAGCAGGTCTGGGTTGTTGGTCTGGTAATCGGCAAATTTCTCAATCGGAACTTCTTGCGTCATATGCAGCTGACCGGCGCGGAACATGCGCTCTTCGGTGGTCGCCAGCTCTACCGGATAATAATAAATTTCGTTGATGGTCACTTTATCCGCATCCCAGTAATGCGGATTCTTGACGGCGATAAAGATCTTGTTCGGTGTCCATTCCTTGATGGTGTAAGCACCGTTGCCAACAAAGTTTTCAGCACGGGTCCACTTGGTACCGCGTTCATCCATGGTGCCGAATTTTTCCACGGTCTTTTGCTGAACCGGGAACATGCTGTGATGATCCAGCAGCTTCAGGAAGTACGGAACCGGTGCAATCAGTTCGAACTCAAGCGTCTTATCATCGAGAGCGGTGATACCGACTTCGGCGAAGTCTTTGATCTCACCTTTGTGGAATTTTTCGGCGTTCTTGAGAATGTAAAGAGAGTAAGCGTACTGGTTACCCAGTGCAGGCATCATGGCACGCTGATAAGAGTAAACGAAATCCTGAGCCGTGATCGGGTCGCCATCGGACCACTTGGCGTTATCACGGATCTTGAAGGTGTAGACCGTGCCGTCTTCAGAGACCGTCCAGCTTTCAGC
>JBPEXY010000197.1:0-4999 GCA_052031065.1 Immundisolibacteraceae bacterium
GAGATGGTCATCGTCAAGGATATCGAACTCTATTCCCTTTGCGAGCATCACCTGCTGCCCTTTATCGGCAAGTGTCATGTTGCCTATATCCCCAATGGCAAGGTACTGGGCCTTTCCAAAATTGCCAGAATCGTTGATCTGTACGCCAGGCGTCTACAAATTCAGGAAAATCTGACCAAACAGATCGCCAGTGCCATTGAAGAGGTTACTGGCGCTTCCGGAGTCGGTGTAATTATTGAAGCGAAACACCTGTGCATGATGATGCGTGGCGTAGAGAAGCAAAACTCGGTGATGACAACCTCTGTCATGCTCGGTAGTTTTCGCACCGAGGCGAGCACCAGAAGCGAATTTCTGACCCTGGTCAGCTGCTGAAACGGGTAGTCCTGATGACCCGTTTCGATACCGCAATGGAAGCTCACGATGCCTTCTATCAGGCGCTGGAAATGTCCGATTTTGAGTTGATGCAATCGGTCTGGTTAGCAGACGACCGGGTTATCTGTATTCACCCACTGTGGCCACCACTGAGCCGCCACGACGAAGTGCTCGATAGTTGGAAGGGGATGTTTGATCATGGCCAATCGTTATCTGTGACCGCTTCAATCATCTCTCGCAGAGAGGCACGCGACCACTGCACCCACCTCGTTGAAGAGCTGCTCATTCCGCCAGGAGTAGCTTCTCCACAGCATCCGATCATCGCCACTAACCAATATATCTATGTTGACGAGAGCTGGCGAATGACGCTTCATCACGCCTCACCAACAGCACGAATTGAAGATATAACTGGCGAAAATGGATCGGGCCCCTCTACACAGCTGCATTAGCCTGCCCACCCGGCAAAAGCGGATGGACAGACTCGAGATGCGCTCCTGATCAGGATTTCCTGAACACCAGGCCATGATCCGCCCGCTCAATGGTAACCGTGTCTCCCGGACCAAATTCACCGGCGAGAATCTTCTCTGCCAGGCCGTTTTCCAGGTGGTGTTGAATCGCCCTTTTTAACGGTCGCGCGCCATAAACCGGGTCGAATCCAGCATTCCCCAACCAATCTAGCGCCGCATCACTAAGCTGCAGGTCGATCTCCCTCTCAGCAAGCCGTTCATGTAACTGTCGACACTGGATATCCACGATCCTGCGGATATGCTCCCGGCCAAGCGCGTGGAAAACGACAGTGTCATCAATCCGGTTAATAAACTCAGGCCGGAAATGATGCCGCACCACTTCCATAACCGCATCGTGCATGGTGGTGTAGTCACTATCAGCCAGCTCCTGTACCCGGTCGGAACCTAAGTTGGAGGTCATCACAATAATGGTGTTCCGAAAATCAACGGTGCGCCCATGGCCATCGGTGAGACGACCATCGTCCAGCACCTGCAACAGCACATTGAAGACATCGCTATGCGCCTTTTCCACCTCATCAAGCAGAATGACCGAATACGGACGGCGGCGCACGGCTTCAGTCAAATAGCCCCCCTCTTCATACCCAACGTACCCCGGCGGCGCGCCAATCAGCCGTGCAACCGAATGCTGCTCCATGAACTCGGACATATCGATGCGCACCATCGCTTCTTCGCTATCGAATAGAAATTCCGCCAGCGCCTTAGTCAATTCCGTCTTACCGACCCCAGTCGGGCCGAGAAACAGAAATGAGCCCACCGGTCTCTGGTGACCCGAAAGCCCGGCACGCGAACGGCGTATCGCATTCGCCACCGCACCGATCGCTTCATCCTGCCCAATCACCCTCTGGTGAATCATCTGTTCAATTCTGAGCAGTTTTTCACGCTCGCCTTCGAGCATTTTAGCCACCGGAATACCGGTCCAACGTGATACCACTTCCGCGATTGCCGATTCCGTCACTTCACCAGGCAGTAACTGGTTTTCTCGCCCCTCGCCAGCCACCGCCTCTGCCAAGCGGGCCTCCAGCTCAGGCAAACGCCCGTACTGAATTTCCGACATCCGCTCCAGATCACCGCCGCGTCTGGCAACATCCAGCTCTATACGCTGACGCTCGATCTCCTCCTTAATAGCAGACGAGCCCTCCAGTGCGCTTTTCTCGGCTTTCCAGATCTCCTCAAGATCGGCGTACTCCTTACTTAACTCATCAATCTCGTTCTGCAGGTCCTGCAGTCGGCGGCGGGATGCATCGTCACTCTCTTTCTCCAGCGCCATACGTTCCATCTGCAACTGCACCAGCCGACGGTCCAGGCGATCCATCTGTTCCGGCTTGGAGTCAATTTCCATACGCAGTTTGGAAGCCGCTTCATCAATCAGGTCAATCGCCTTGTCAGGTAACTGACGATCACTGATATAGCGGTGTGACAGCGTAGCCGCCGCCACTGTCGCCGGATCGGTGATGGTCACTCCGTGATGAAGCTCATAGCGCTCCTTCAACCCCCTGAGGATGGCAATGGTATCTTCCACTGAGGGCTCGGCCACCAACACCTTCTGGAACCGACGTTCCAGTGCGGCATCCTTTTCAATATACTGGCGATGCTCATCCAGAGTGGTGGCACCGATGCAGTGCAGCTCTCCCCGCGCCAATGCCGGTTTGAGCATATTGCCGGCATCCATTGAACCTTCTGCCTTACCAGCGCCGACCATGGTGTGGATCTCATCGATAAACAGGATCACCCGCCCTTCCTGCTTCGCCAGCTCACTGAGCACTGCCTTGAGCCGCTCTTCAAATTCACCGCGAAACTTGGCGCCAGCGATCAATGCTCCCATATCAAGTGCAAGTACGATTTTGTTCTTCAGACCTTCCGGCACTTCACCATCAACGATTCGCTGCGCCAGCCCCTCAACAATGGCCGTTTTACCAACTCCTGGCTCGCCGATCAGTACCGGGTTATTTTTGGTTCGGCGCTGCAACACCTGAATCGCGCGGCGAATCTCCTCATCACGGCCGATCACCGGGTCCAGCTTGCCCTGACGCGCCCGCTCAGTCAGGTCGAGAGTATATTTCTCCAGCGCCTGGCGTGATTCCTCGGCCGATTCACTCTCCACTTTTTGTCCGCCTCGCAATCCCTCAATGGCTGCATTGATACCCGCCTCGGTCGCGCCTGCTCTTTTCAGTGCCTCTCCGGCCGGGCCACTATCCTGCAGTACCGCCAACAGAAACAGCTCGGATGCAATGAACTGGTCTCCCCGCTGCTGGGCAAATTTGTCACAGAGATTCAGGCAGCGCCCCAGGGACTGGGATACCTGCACATCGCCACCAGCCCCGGAGACCGTGGCCATAGCCTCCAGCTGGGCAGCAAGATCGCTGCGCAGTGCATCGACCTTGACGCCGGCCTGAGTCAGCAGCGCGCGTGTTCCGCCCCCCTGCTGGTCAAGCATTGCCACCAGCAGATGCAGCGGTTCTATGAACTGGTGATCTCGCCCCAGAGCCAGACTCTGGGCATCCGCCAGAGCGTTTTGAAACAGCGTGGTTAACTTATCCATGCGCATAGCAGAGAATCTCCTGAAGTGTCGACCGCACGGGTCTCGCGTGTTGTTAGCTAAATGGGGTTGATTGGGCGAGAATCAACAACGCGTCAAAAAGCCGGTAACAACACCGCTAAAGCGGGACGATTACCGGCCCAGGAGAGTCCCGTTATATTGGCGACAAGATGAGGCCAACGTGGTCGATTGCGCTGCTTTAAACCAGAGAACCCAACCCATCGAGCACCAGATTGACCGGGCTGATCATACCAATCACATTGCCCTCCTCAACGACCGGCGCCCGGGTCAGAGAATGGTTTGAAAACAGTGCCGCGCAGTAACGAATATCCATCTCCGCTTCGACTTTGATCACCGGCTTCTGCATGATCTCGTAAACATTGGTGCGCTCGGGCGAGCGGTCTACCGACAGCACCTGACGGGCGATATGCGATACCAGGATCATGCCCCACTCATCATGGTCATGGGCTTTCTGCACCATCAGCACCGAAGTTTTTACCGCGAGCATTTCTCGCAATGCCTCGGCGACAGTTCGCATGCCCTCGATCCAGTGCACCTCTGTTGACATCACATCACGCACCGTAATGACACTGATATCACTCATATCTTATCCTCCACCATTGGGGCCAGCTCCGCCATCTGGTGAGTCACCCCAACGGCGTCCTCCACATCAATCTGGAAGGCGATTCCGGTACCCGGTTTAGTATCAAACTCCCCCACTTCAGCGATATGCTCCAACACCCCCCTCGCCAGGTGCTCCTCTACCAGCATCAGTATCGCATCTCGCCTCGCATCAAGAGACAACCCAAAAAAAGTCGACCGTTTTTTGATCCCCTCTCCGCGCGCGTTATTGATTACCGTCGCGCCGGTCGCGCCGTACTCGCGAGCAGTGCGTAAAATTCGCTCGGTTTTATCATCCTCCACCAGGGTTACGATCATCTTGAAGCGCATCTCATATCTCCTGTCAGCTCACCCGTCATTCTGGTTATCGCTCTGCATGCATGCCAGCGAATTGTGAATAGCCTAAAACCGCAATAATCGGGAACAGGCTGGCAAATGCAATCAGCCCAAACCCGTCCAGCACCGGATTGCGATCAGGTATGGCCGTCGCCAGTCCGATACCGAGTGCGGTTACCAATGGCACCGTCACCGTGGAAGTTGTCACACCACCCGAATCATACGCCAAACCGATAATCGCTTTTGGTGCAAACAAGGTCTGCACCATGACCACCAGATAACCACCAATAATGAACCAGTGCAGCGGTAATCCCAGAACAATCCTTATCGTGCCAAGGGCAATCCCAAAGGCTACACCGATCGAAACCGCGATTCGCAAACCCCAGGGGCTGATTGCACTACCGGAAACCTGTTGGGCTTTCAAAGCCACAGCGATAAGCGAAGGTTCCGCCAGCGTGGTCGCGAAACCGATGGCGGCAGCAAACAGGTAGATCCAGTAATAGTGGTACCACTGCGCGGCCGGATGGGCCGCGACTGGACCGGCCAGCTGGCTGGCCATCAAGTTACCTACCGGGAACAGGGCTTTCTCCAGACCGGCCAGAAACAG
>JBPEXY010000198.1:0-7427 GCA_052031065.1 Immundisolibacteraceae bacterium
TTTATGTCGATAATCAACGAGGGTATTCAACGCCTCATCAGCAACCAGGTAGACGCTACCGCCATCCCCGCCGTCTCCGCCATCCGGCCCCCCTCGGGGAATGAACTTCTCCCGGCGAAAACTGAGGCAGCCTGCACCACCATTTCCGGCTGCGACCGTAATAGTTGCCTCATCAACGAATTTCACTGGCAAATCACCGACTAAAAATAAAAAGCCCCGGGAACCGGGGCTTTTTTTTACCACTGAACAGGGCTTTACTATTCGCCCCGCAAAATAGCGGCTGTGTAATCAGGCTGGTACCACCGCCACATGAGTACGCCTTTGCGGACCCTTCACTTCAAACTTAACCGTACCCTCGGCCTTTGCAAACAGGGTGTGGTCACGCCCGATACCGACATTTTCTCCAGCACGAAAGCGAGTACCACGCTGACGCACCAGTATGTTGCCCGGGACAACGTTCTGGCCACCATACTTTTTCACACCGAGTCGCTTCGACTCTGAATCACGACCGTTGCGGGAACTACCTGCCGCCTTTTTATGTGCCATATCCGTTATTCCTCAAATATGAATCTAAACCTGCTGGAAACTCTCGTACCGCCCGAAAATCGTCCCGACCGTTACAGCTTTACGCCGAGACGATATCGCCAATCAGCAATTCGGTATAGGACTGGCGATGCCCCATCTGCTTACGCGAATGTTTACGCCGGCGAAATTTAACAATACGCACCTTGGCACCGCGACCCTGACTTTTTACCGTCGCCGAAACTTTCGCGCCTTCAAGATAAGGCTTACCAATCCTGACCTCACCATCGTCGGTTACCATCAGCACTTTTTCCAAGGCAACGTCAGCACCGACCTCAGCGTCGATCTTCTCAACTTTCAATGTTGAACCAGGCTCTACCTTATACTGCTTGCCGCCGGTCTCGATTACCGCAAACATCCACTGCTCCGAAATAAACGATTTTACAAAAATAAACTCACTACACCCGTTTTTTAACCACGCTTTCAATGGTTACGAGCGACGCGTAAAATGGCGGCGTAGTATAAGTCAAGGTCTGCAGGATTGCACGCCACTTTCCACGTGAACTGTGGCAGGAAGAATAATGTTCTGCGTGACCTCGACTAACCTGCAGATTGGATGACGACTCGTCGACGGCCAAAGCTGACAAAATACCGCATACTCATCCCGACCAATCTCCACCATATCGTGTGATGAGTCGCAAACGGCTCCTTGACACTGGTCAAAATGGCCAACTAGCATCGCCCATCGCCTTTCCAAATCGAGACAACATGACCAAGGATGAACTCGCACCGATTTTATCAGCGGTGCAAGAGGATATGACTCGCGTAGACGAGCTGATGCAGGACAAACTGCAGTCGAGTGTGCCGACAATCAACGATCTCGGATCCTACATCATCGAATCGGGTGGTAAACGGTTACGCCCGGTTATGGTCCTGCTGGCGGCCCGGGCTTGTGGTTACACTGGTTCCGACCACATCAAAATGGCGGTCATTATTGAATTCGTTCACACCGCCACTCTGCTTCACGATGACGTTGTTGACGAGTCGATGATGCGCCGTGGCAGAGAGACTGCGAACGCCCGTTGGGGCAACAATCTGAGCGTTCTGGTTGGCGATTTCCTCTATTCCCGGGCCTTCGAAATGATGGTTGAAGTTGGCCATATGCGTGTCATGCAACTGCTGGCACAGGCCACCAATGTGATCTCCGAGGGAGAGGTCCGTCAGGCGCTTAATCGTGGTAACGCCGACCTCACGGAAGCCGATTACCTGCAGGTAATCGCCAGCAAGACCGCTCGCCTTTTCGCTGCTGCAGCCGAACTCGGCGCGGTGGCTGCGCAGCTTGATGACCAGCAACGACAGCAGCTCAGCGACTATGGCAACAACATCGGCATCGCCTACCAGTTACTCGATGACGTACTCGATTACCAGGGAGAAGCAAAAGTTATTGGCAAGAATATTGGTGATGACCTCGCCGAGGGGCAGCCCACCCTGCCGCTGATTAGAGCCATGCAATGTGGTTCCGAGCAGAAACGCGAACTGCTACGTAGTGCAATCGAAACACCGGGCAGCGTACCCCTTGATAAAGTAGTCGCTGTCATTGAATCGAGTGATGCCATCGCGTACACTGCGCGCCGCGCAAAGGAGCATGCGGAACTTGCAAAACAGGCATTGGGTGACTTGCCCGATTCCGATGCAAAAACCGCGATGCTGCAACTCACAGACTTTGCCATCAGCCGCGCCTTCTGAATCACCGTCGCGGCCAGATCGATATCGGGGTGTAGCTCAGCTTGGTAGAGCACCGTCTTCGGGAGGCGGGGGCCGGAGGTTCAAATCCTCTCACCCCGACCAGGCTCCTTGATGCGCTCGGCGCCGTTTCAATACGACTGTTCGGGCCATTCATCTGCACACCCCCAGACGAATTACTGCCACGCTAGCGGTTGGAAATCCACAACGACTGGTAGGGAGCCAGCTCCACCAGACCGTGGGCATTGTCATAGTGCTCACCACTGAGTAGATCACGCCAGTGATCGGTAACCGTCAGATTCAACTCACTCAGTTCTATTTGCTGAGGCTGAAGAGTGACATTATGTAAACAGAACACGCTCTGTTCGCGATGGATACTCTGCCGCCAGAAACCAAACACCTCATCGCTGATGTGCAGGGTGAACTGAGTTGCATTGGGATGGAATGCCGCCTGCTGGCGGCGGATTTCGATTAGGCGGGTCAGCTCTTCGTAGACCCGGTGGTGATGGCTCTGTTCATCATTCAGCAGTTCTATCAGCTCATCCAGATGCCACTGGCGGCGGTTGATGGAACGCTTGTGGCCAGTGCTTGCCACTCGCTCATAGTCATTCGGGGTGGCCACCAGGCTGTGCAGATAAATTCCCGGGATCCCTTCCATCGCCAGCATAATCGCATGGGCACAGATAAACCGCTGAACCCCCCATTCATCTTCTCCACCCTTGGTGGTGCCCTTCAGCGCATCGAACAGCGCGATATTCACTTCGTAGGGCTGTTTCACTCCCTGACTGTTATTACGCCACGAAATCTCACCGCCAAACTGCACCATGGTATTGACCAGAGACGCAATCTCCTCTTCATCGAGCAACCCCTCGGCCGGACGTAGCCCGATACCATCGTGGGACGCAATAAAGTTGAAATAAGCAGTGCCGTACTGGGCGGGCGGCATGCTCATTTGCCAAAGCTTGAGGTGATGACAGTTGCCGCTGACCAGCGTGTTTACCAACAACGGCGGCAACGAAAAGTTATAAACCATATGTGCTTCGTTGGCGTTGCCAAAGTAACTGAGGTTCTCGCGGTTTGGAATGTTTGTCTCGGTGATCAGAATTGCATCTGTTCGAGCGTGTTCCACCAGCAACCGCAACAGCCTGACGATCTCGTGGGTCTGCGCCAGGTTCAGGCAACTGGTACCCAGCTCTTTCCAGATGAAAGCGACCGCATCCAGTCGAAAAATTCGCACCCCCCTATCGAGATACCAGCGCACAATACGCACGATCTCCTTCAACAATTCCGGGTTACGAAAATCAAAATCGACCTGATCGTGGCTAAACGTACACCAGACATGCTCAGTACCCCGGACGGTTTCTACAGCCTGCAGTAATGGAGAGGTTCGTGGTCGCACCACATCGGAAATCGCCGCATCGGCTGCAACCGTAAAGAAATAGTCGTGGCCAGGACCATGGCCAGCAATAAAATTATTAAACCACTCACCCGACCTCGAACCGTGATTGATGACCAGATCGGCCATTAAATCCGCATTTTCGGCGATGCGTTCTATATCCTCCCAATCACCCAGGGAGCTACGCACTGCGTAAAAGTCAGTAACTGCAAAACCATCATCAGAACAGAACGGAAAAAACGGCAGAATATGAAGACCGCTAGCAACCCCTTGCAGGTGGCTTTTCCAGAATTTAAACAATATCTGCAGCGGTTTCTCTTCACTGTTGAGCAGAGTATCGCCGTAGGTAATGACCAGCAGATCCCGCTCGTTCCAGTAATTAGTGTGTGGCTTAGACGCACGCAGGGGCCGCCCGTTAAACATGGTTTCCAGCAGTTCATCGGCTAGCTGAGCGGTATTTACCGGTAAATCACCATAGATCAGCTCAAGATGGTGACAGGCTTTCTGCCTGACGGTCTCCTTTAGAGCACTTTCACGCATGTGATCAGGATGTCGAAAACTCTTCAAAATCGGCCTCAACCGCGTCATACAGTCGCTTTAAAATATCCGGGATCGCACTCTGCACCCGGTTCCATGACGGAATGAACGGCGTTTCCATGGGGTTGCGCAAAAACGCCTCTCCTGCATCCATCAGGTTTGCCGCAAACAGCTCCACCGCCAGCTCTTCGGAATGTATATCAAAACCAAGCCCGTTCATCAGCGCATCGTTACGGTAGCTCTCCACCATACTCAGCGCGGTACGAAAGTAGGTCGCCTTAATCGAGCGAAAGGTCTCGGGAGTCAACACATGCCCCTGCGTAGCCAGTTTTCGATAAAGCGCCTTGGCTATATCGATAGACATTTTTGATAAACCCGCCTGCTGATTGTCCGGCGATAGATCCTGGTGCTTATGGTCATAGACCTGAGCGATATCGACCTGGCATACACGGTTGCTGGCGTAATTACGATGCATCTCCGACAGAATGCCTATCTCCAGTCCCCAGTCACTGGGAATGCGCAGGTCCAGGAGCACATCGCGGCGCATGGAAAATTCACCGGCAAGGATATAGCGGAAAGTACTCATAAACTCGAGATACTCATTCCCCCCGAGCACTTTTTTCAAACTCAACAGCAGTGGAGTAACCAACAGCCGGTTCGCCCTTCCTTTGAGTGATCCATCAGCGATACGGGCGTAATAACCTTTACAAAACTCATAGCTAAACTGTGGGTTGGCAACCGGATAGATCAACCGCGCAAGCAAGTCTCGCTGATAGGTCAAAATGTCACAATCGTGCAGCGCGATTGATTCTGATCGGTCGGAAGCCAGAAAATAGCCGATGCAATACCAGACGTTGCGCCCCTTACCCATCTGCTTCGGTGCCAGCCCCTTCTCGGCCAACTCCTGATCCAGAGCTTTCAATCGCGGACCATCATTCCAGAGCAACCTGTGGTGCTGCCCCAGTGCGGAGAAAAATTTCAGCGCATGGCGAAACTGCTGTTCATCGGCACGATCGAGGCCGATGACTATCTCGGTCAAATAGGGAACGCCTTTGAGACGCTCAACAATCTTTGGCAGCGCCTCGCCTTCCAGCTCCGAAAACAACGAAGGTAACAACAACCCCAAAGGGCGTTGCTTACTGAAACGAACCAGGTCAGTTTCAATATCTGCCAGGGGTCGATCACAGAGGTTGTGTAGCGTTGTAACGGTCCCGTTCTGATGAAAATCACTCATACCGTCTTCCCGGTTATCAAGTTGTCCATGGCTCCATGCTGCTGAGCCTCCAGTATTCTTTCTATCTCAATTGCCCAGCCCCGCGGTCCCTGGCTCCCTGCAACCCGAACGCCGCTGCTCCGCATTAACTCCAGGGTCGGGTGTACTGGCGACGGGATCACCACGGCGAGACTCGCCAGCTCAAGCATCTCGCGGTCGTTTTCACTGTCCCCCACGGCCACGGTGACCACTTCCTCACCCTTGTTGCGGTAACAGTCGGCGAACCAGTTCATCGCCTCCGCCTTACTACAGCCCCCGGACACATGAATAAACCGCCCCCCCGCCAGCGCCTCTCCGCCGTTACGGGCTACTTCCACAATGAATTGCCGCTTCTGCCGCTCATCACCCGTCCAGTTGATCGGCTCGCCATACTGGCGCTGGCAGGCCAGCGCCGCTGAGTCGTTGTCAAGCCCAGTCAGTTCGGCCACACCGGCGACGCCCAGCCGGGTAAAAGTAGTGAACTGCTCCTGGAGCGAACCCGGCAATTGATCAAGTAAATCTATCCATCGTTGTCGCGGCTCAACGAACTCCTTGACCAGAAAACCGTCTCGGCAAAACAGATCCGCTGCAGACAGGTCGCAGCCGGCAGGAACAAAGGCTTCGGGGATGAACAGTGCTGCCCCATTTTCAACAATAAACGGGGTCTCCAGTTCCAGCTGCCGTCGCAGAGGTAACAATTCCGCACTGGTTTTGCTAGTCGCCGGAATCACCGGGACCCGCTGTTCGCGAAGCCTGCGCAACACCGATGCCGCAGGCTCAAAACTATAGCTGTAGTGGTCAAGCAGAGTGCCGTCCAGGTCGGTAAAGATGAGTAGTCGCGGACTCAACTGGACCCCTCCTGGGGGCAACGAATGGCCACTATCTGCCGCTCACGATCAAGCTCGTAAAGAAAATCAACCTGCGACGGCAGTACCTTCAGGGCATGTTCGGTCAATCGCTGATAAAACTGAATAAACCGGGCAATCGCCCCTTCATCCATCAATCGGTTACCGGCCTGATGGCCACCATTAGCGCCACTCATCTGCACCGCCAGTTTACGTTCCTGCTCCAGACGCCAGTCGTAGACTGCAGAGAAACCCGGCGCGCGCAACATTACCCAGATATCAACCTGCTCCCATAACTGCTGATAATCCCCGCGCAGCTGTCGATTGGCATACTGCCGCCATATACCCGCTGAATCCTCAATTCGCTCCAGATCGTTGACCGGCTTCTCCAGCTGCGCATCATCCTGCGCGGTGACCCCGAGACACCAGCCTTCGAGAACGACCACACTCACCGGAGCGCAAACCCTGCTCCAATGCTGCGATGGATACCGGTCATCCCGCGACTTATCGAAACGGGGCACCGCAATCTCAGTGTGGGTCCTGCCCAGTTGCGCCAGCGTATCGAGAGCCAGTGAGATGTCATGGGTTCCCGGCACCCCCCGCGTTGCCAGGAGCGGATGCACCGATTCAGCGAGTTGGCCCCGCTGCTCGCGGGTCAGATAGAAATCATCGATCGACAGCGCAACGGCAGCTGTCGGCAGCAGCGCCGACAGCACGGTGACCAGCCAATCAGCCAGGGTGCTCTTACCGGAACCCTGCGCCCCGTTAATGCCAACTATCAGCGGTCGATCCAGTCGCTGCTGTTGCCGCAGGATCGCTAAAACCAGATGGTAATAGTGGTTGACAGCCTGTTCCAGATAAGCCGCCTCGAGATGGTGACGATTAAGAAACTGTTCCCATTGCTGGCTTCCGATGACGTGCAAAAGCTCATCTGAGTCCAGCTTGATGGTATTCAGCCGACCAAGATTCTGTCCCAATAGAGTGGGATTGTTCAGCCGGGACATTTTGATACCTGCAAAACAGGAGAGAGCAACACTGTTTAACCTAGTCCGCTACCGACTCGTCTCCCTCACCCGGAAGTTCTGCCAGTTCACCGATACGTTCCAGCAAATACGCTTTCAGCTCTGTTCCA
>JBPEXY010000199.1:0-1718 GCA_052031065.1 Immundisolibacteraceae bacterium
ATGCACACTGTCCAACGCCATACGGATCATGCCTTCCTCTGAAGGACAGTCCATCTTGGGGACATGATACTCACTAACAAAGCCGCCATGAGAAGCGTCGTGTACTTCGGCAATTTGGGGAGTGTTCTCCGTCGCGTTATTTTGGCAATTGCCACCGCATGTGGTCGTCATAAAAAACCCTTGTTCTATCCAAGGTGGGCAGTTTAAACTCTACAGTTACTATAGAGTCAAGCACAGAGATTGAATAAATGAAGATTGGCGAGCTGGCAAAAAAGACGGATTGCTCGGTGCAAACTATCCGTTACTATGAAAAAGAACAGTTGCTGTGCACGACACAGCGTAGTGACGGCAATTTTCGACTTTACGATGAAGCTGCTGTCGAACAGCTGCTATTTATCAAGCTCTGCCGTAACCTGGATCTCAGTTTGTCCGAGATCCGCCAGCTACTCACATTAAAACGCTCACCGGGTGCGCAATGTGATCAAGTCAATCGCATGATGGATACGCACATTCAACAAGTGGAAACGCGCATTCAGGAGCTGGTTCAGCTGCGCGAGCATTTGAAAGTACTTCGCCGCAGCTGCTCCAGTGAAAGGACGATCGAACAGTGCGGCATCTTGCAAACGTTAACCACTAATCAGCATCAGAAGCGGTAACACTTACGCGCTTGAAATCGGACGCCTGTGTTATCGGCGGTGATGTTGCGCGTTTTGATTTGGATAGTATTAAAAATACCAGGTAAACCAGAAGTACCGAAAGTTGCGCAAGCACGCCTTGCCAGGTGGATTTGACGCCAATCCAGTCAATCTCAAAACTCACAGGTAATGGCGTCATACCGATGATGGCCGCCTCCTGTAATGCCGACACAGCTTTGCCCATCAGGACAAATGCGAGCGCTAGCAGCAAGTAGGTGGTGGCTGAAAAGAATTTGGCGATCGGCAGCTTGACGGAAAAGCGAATCAACACCCACGCCAATATGGCTAACAGCAACAAACCGAGCGCAAAGCCACCACCAACAGAAGAATATTGGGTTGATACCGCCTGCGTTAACAGCGATTGATAAAATAATACGGTTTCAAACACCTCCCGGTAAACCGCCACAAATGCCAACGCCACCAGCCCCCACAAGGTGCCAGACTTAAGTTGGGTATCGACATGTTGCTGAATGTAGGCTTGCCATTGTGCAGCCTGGGTTTTGCTATGCATCCAGATCCCAACATAGAGCAGTACCAACGCGGCCAATAAAGCGGCAATTCCCTCCATGATTTCACGATTGGCACCACTGATCGTGATCAACGATTGAGCGGCGATCCAGGTGGCACCACCGGCAAGTAATGCCGCAATCCAGCCTATGTGGACATATTTAAGCGCATCCCGACGCCCGGTTCTTATCAAAACCGTCGTTAAGGCAATGATAACCAGCAATGCCTCCAGGCCTTCGCGCAACAATAAGACCAGACTAGCAGTGAATAAAGCTCCTTCGGACAAGGTGGACTCTGATAACAAACGTTGTGCGTCATCCAACAAATGCCGCGTCTCCGCCATTAGCGCACCCAATTCTCCGTTTACGTCGGGGCGGCTGGTCAATTGTCGTAGTGCCATCATGTTGGACTCGATGGATTGGCGCAGTGCTTTGTCATGCGCATCGAGGCTGTTTTCAATCAGTTCAAAACCGTCCAGATAAGCACTGACGGCGAGTTCACTTGCGGTTGAAAAAT
>JBPEXY010000002.1:0-2026 GCA_052031065.1 Immundisolibacteraceae bacterium
CCAGTTTACGCAATTGTGTTCAGCGCGCGCTGAACCGGGGAGAGGCCTATCACCAACTGCGTCGGGCCGTGAGCAGCGTTAATGGGGATCAGTTCCGGGGCAGTTCAGACGAGGAAATCCAGCTCTGGAATGAGTGCGCTCGCCTGGTCACCAATGCCATCGTTTACTTCAACTCCAGGATACTCAGCCAGCTATTGACCAGCTTCGAATTCCAAGGAGATACCAAGAGAATAGATATCGTCAAACAGGCATCCCCTGTGGCCTGGCACAACATTAACCTCAAGGGGGTTTACCACTTCGAATTGAGCGAAAAATTGCCAGATCTGGAGGAGCTTATGCGCTCAATCGAGGGATATTTACCCGTCAGCGAAAAGTAATACCCCTCTGGAGGCCACAGATGGCGGGGCCTCCAGAGCACTTTGTCGTTTTTGGACGGAAAATCCCTAGTACCCCATCCAGGGGCAGTTTAAGCAACTCCAGGGCTCGCTATGATCGTGTTAGAGCCAAACTTGTCAAATTTGTCGGTTCTTCCACAGAACCCCTTGTAGGCACACCATTCATCAATAAAGACACACAAGGCTTTCGTCGCAATAGCCTCCGGTAAAGCCAGTCAGAATCAATGTTCCACGGGATTCATTAATAAAACCTATCGATAAGTTTCGAGGCCGGGGTTGTTTCACGACCCGTTAAGGCGGATATTCATCCGCCGGACAGACTCCCCAGGCATCACAGAGCACGTTAAGTGCCTCATCCGCACTGTCGACCAGACTGAAGAGCTTCATGTCGTCCTGACTGATCGCCCCCTGGTCAGCCAGAAACTGAAAGTTAATGGCTTGCGACCAGTAGTCACGACCAACCAGCACAATCGGAAAGCGGTCCACCTTGCGGGTCTGTACCAGGGTCAGGGTTTCAAACAACTCATCCATGGTGCCAAACCCGCCCGGAAAAGCCACCAGGCCGACGGCACGGTTCAGAAAGTGCATTTTGCGCACGGCAAAATAATGAAACTGAAAACACAGGTCGGGTGTAATGTAGGCGTTTGGGGTCTGCTCATACGGCAGGACGATATTAAGGCCGATGCTGATGCCACCTGCGTCCTGTGCGCCACGGTTGGCGGCTTCCATAATGCCTGGTCCGCCTCCGGTGGTGATGACATATTCACGGCGATTGTGTGCCAATGACAGCTGGGTAACCCGGCGGGCGAACTGTCGTGCCTCCTGATAATAAGAAACTGCGGGTGATGAGTTCTCATCTGAGTGGTCGTCCTCGCGGAATCGTGCGCCACCGAATACCACGACCGTGGAATCAATCCCCTGCTCATCCTGAACCAGATCGGGCTTGAGCCATTCCAGCTGAAGACGCACGGCGCGCAGTTCGTCTTTAAGCAGAAATGATTCGTCGGCGTATGCAAGACGGTATGAGGGACTGTGCAACCCGGAATTATCGGCGTGCCTGATATCGTCTGCGGCGGTGGGTGTCACCTGTGCCTTGCGGTGCTTTTTGCTCATGGTCTGTGGTTAAAACTCAATGGTCTGGCCCAGTGTCGGAATGGTTGCCTGCCAGCCCCTGGCTTCTACGGCCTGCTTCAGTGCCCGTTTGGCAGTGTCTTCGCCATGCACCAGAAATAAGCGAGGCTGACTGCGTTCAAAATGTGACAGCCATTCCAGCAGTTGCGACTGGCTGGCGTGAGCGGAAAATCCGCCAAGGGTATGTATCGCGGCACGTACCACGATTTCTTCACCCGCCATGCGGATACTTTGGGCGCCGTCGATCAGGGTGCGGCCCGGCGTACCCATGGCCTGAAAGCCAACAAACACCACATGAGACTGTTTGCGCCAGAGGTTGTGTTTCAGATGGTGGCGGATTCGGCCGCCATTGCACATGCCACTGCCGGCAATGATGATGGCACCACTTTTGATCTTGTTTAGTGCCATCGATTCTTCGGTGGATTCCGAAAATCGCAGGGTTGGCAGAAAGGTTTTCAGGCTTTCGGGTGTGAATGGGTTGTTGTCTCCGGCGCGCTCAA
>JBPEXY010000020.1:0-4022 GCA_052031065.1 Immundisolibacteraceae bacterium
CCGCTTTTCATGAGCCATGACACAGAGCAGCTCGTCACCATCAACCTGCTGGCCCTTCTCATCGATCATCAGCAAACGGTCGCCATCACCGTCCAGAGCAATACCAATATCGGCACGGTGGAGATTAACCGCTGCCTCCAGACTCGCCGGCGACGTCGAACCGACATCTGCATTGATGTTCAGGCCATCCGGGTCTGTACCGACCGTAAACACCTCGGCACCGAGCTCTCTGAACACCGCCGGCGCGACATGGTATGTAGCACCATGGGCGCAATCGACGACCAGCCGCAAGCCACGTAAGTCACCGCCACCAAGGGTGCTTTTACAAAACTCGATATAGCGGCCGCCAGCGTCCTCAACCCGTTGCACCTTCCCGAGCTGGTCGTTCTCAACGGTGTGCATCGGCCGGTCAATCTGAGCTTCAATTTCAAGCTCCGCGCTGTCTGGAAACTTTTCACCCGCAGCGGAGAAAAACTTGATGCCGTTGTCGTAAAACGGATTATGAGAAGCACTGATCACTATGCCAGCCTGGGCATGAAATGTGCGTGTCAGGTAGGCAATGGCCGGTGTTGGCATCGGCCCAAGCATCATCAGGTCTACCCCGGCAGCGACCAGCCCCGCCTCAAGCGCAGACTCAAACATATAACCGGAGATACGCGTATCCTTACCGATCACCACCTTGCTGCGCCCATCCCGGTTGAGGACCATGCCCAGCGCCCAGCCCAGCTTGAGCACAAACTCAGGGTTAATCCGGTCGTCCCCGACCCGCCCACGAACGCCGTCAGTGCCGAAATATCTCCGTTCAGCCATCACTTCCGCTCCAATACTGTCTGTTCTAACTGACTCACTGCTGCGGCAACCTTGAGGGCATCGACCGTCGCCGCGACATCGTGAGCACGAACAATTTTCGCCCCTCGCTCCACGGCAATCAGCGCAGCGGCCAAACTACCAGAAAGCCTCTGCTCCACCGCCCTGCCGGTGAGCTCACCGATCATGCTTTTTCTGGAAACGCCAATCAAAATCGGCACTCCAAATCGCTGAAATTTCTGCAGGTTAACCAACAGCGCCAGGTTGTGCTCCAGCCGTTTGCCAAAGCCGAAACCGGGGTCGATTAACAGCCGTTCTTTATCAATACCTGCGCTAGCGCAGGCATCAATGCGCTCATGAAAAAATGTTGCCACCTCCGCAACCACATCACCGTAGCTAGGATTTTCCTGCATGGTGCGCGGATCGGCGTGCATATGCATCAGACAGAGCGCAACCCGGGAGCCAGCAACCGCATCAATCGCACCGCAGGAACGCAGGGCATTGACATCATTCACCATGCCGGCACCGGCCTCTATCGCTGCGCGCATCACCTCTGGGTGACGGGTGTCGATGGAAACTGGAACCTCGGTATTGGTCACCAGCTTCTCGATTACCGGCAGGACCCGTTCCAGCTCCTCATCTACCGACACCTCGGCAGCACCGGGACGCGTTGACTCACCACCAACATCAATCAGCGCCGCACCCTCTTCGACCATTTCAAGCCCACGCTCAACTGCGGCATTCGGGGTCGAATGTAAACCACCATCTGAAAAAGAGTCTGGTGTGACATTCAGGACACCCATCACCACCGGACGGTCGAGTAAGAGTAATCGACCAGCGCAATCAATCGTCATGAGTGAACTCAGACCATCAAACGACAGTCGCTACGGGTCAGTGGGGTCAACGGTCGACCATTGGTAACGCGGGCCGACCACCCAATACCTGCGCCAATGTCAAAACACTGGATAGTTAGTGCTGGGATGCAGCGTCACCAAGACCA
This sequence comes from Immundisolibacteraceae bacterium, assembly GCA_052031065.1. GTDB lineage: Bacteria > Pseudomonadota > Gammaproteobacteria > Immundisolibacterales > Immundisolibacteraceae > JBPEXY01. The sequence goes on from JBPEXY010000020.1 coordinate 1,808, forward strand.
GAAGGATCAGATTTCTGCTCAGGAGCTGACTGATCAGTTTGCGGCGCGCCACCCTGCTCACTCGGAGGACGCGGTGGCTTGCCATCCATCAAATCCTGAATCTGCTCCTGGCTAATGGTCTCGAACTTGATCAGCGCCTCGGCCATGGCATGCAGCACGGCCTCGTGTTCGCGCAGAATCGCTTCGGCACGCTGATAGTTTCGATCCAGTAGATCCTTGATTTCACTATCTATTTTCGACGCAGTATCGTCAGACATGTGCTTGGTCTGAGTAACACTGCGGCCGAGAAAGACCTCTTCCTCATCCTCGCTATAACTAAGCGGCCCCAAATGTTCCGAAAGCCCCCACCGCGTCACCATGTTGTGGGCAATTTCAGTCGCCCTTTTAATATCGTTGGAGGCACCTGTGGTCACGCCGTCAGCGCCGAAGATCATCTCTTCGGCGATTCGGCCACCGTATAGGCTGCAGATCTGACTTTCCAGCCGCTGCTTGCTGTAACTGTACCGGTCTTCTTCGGGTAGAAACATGGTGATCCCCAGGGCGCGACCGTGAGGAATGATACTCACCTTGTAGACCGGGTCGTGACTGGGTACCGACAAACCAACAATGGCATGGCCGGCCTCATGGTAAGCGGTGAGTTTTTTCTCCTCCTCACTCATCACCATTGAATGTCGTTCAACGCCCATCATCACCTTGTCTTTAGCACGGTCAAAATCATACATTTCGACCACCCGTTTGTTGGCGCGTGCTGCCAGCAGGGCGGCCTCATTGACGAGATTGGCAAGATCAGCACCGGAAAACCCGGGCGTACCCCTGGCAATCACGTCAACATCAATATTGTCAGCCACCGGCACCTTGCGCATATGTACTTTCAGCACCTGGGCACGACCACGAATATCCGGCAACGCAACGACCACCTGACGATCAAAACGGCCCGGCCTCAACAGCGCAGGATCGAGAACATCTGGCCGGTTGGTCGCAGCAATGACAATGACCCCATCGTTGGCGTCAAAGCCATCCATTTCGACTAATAGCTGGTTGAGGGTCTGCTCCCGCTCATCATGGCCGCCACCAAGACCGGCGCCACGGTGCCGACCAACGGCATCAATTTCATCGATAAAGATGATGCAGGGAGCACTTTTTTTGGCCTGTTCAAACATGTCACGAACACGGGAGGCACCAACACCGACAAACATCTCTACAAAGTCGGAACCAGATATGGTGAAGAAAGGCACCTTGGCCTCGCCAGCAATCGCTTTCGCCAGCAGAGTCTTACCGGTACCAGGACTACCAACCATCATTACCCCTCTGGGCAGATGGCCACCGAGACGCTGGAATTTACCTGGATCACGCAGAAACTCGACCAGCTCGTGAACCTCCTCCTTGGCTTCGTCGACGCCGGCAACATCAGCAAAGGTTGTGCGGATCTGGTCTTCGTTGAGCAGTCGGGCACGGCTTTTCCCAAACGGCATGATGCCGCCTTTACCACCACCGCCCTGCATCTGGCGCATGAAATAGACATAGACCGCGATCAGCAACAGAATCGGAAATGACGAAATCAGAATCTGCATCAGGAAGGATTGCCCCTCCGGCGGCTTGGCGTCAATCTCAACACCATTACTGAGCAGGTCATCAATCAACCTGTCATCGCGCGGCGCATACACTTCATAACGCTGTCCACTGCGGCTGAAGACAGTCAGCTCATTACCCTGAATCTGCACCCGCTCGACGGACCCGGATTTAACCTGATCGACAAACTGAGAGTAGGTCACCGGGTTACGGTCACTGTTGCGGGTCGTCAGACTACTGAAAGCACTCATCAGAACCAGAGCAACGACGACCCAGAGAACGATGTTCTTAGCCATTCCGTTCAACGGCATTCACCTTAAATAGATAGAAAATCTCAAATATCGGCTAGCGAGACAATCAACAGACCTGTTCCGCCTACCACTCTACATCGACCAAAGGGTCGGGAAAATTAAATCTGGCCACTAAATGCTGCCGTTGAAATCCATCGCCAGCAGATATTGCTCTGCGCTACTGTCGCGCGATGCCGCCGGTTTGCGCATGACGACACGACCAAAACACAGTGTCAGCTGACGACGATACTCTGCCATGCCCGCACCCTCAAATACCTTGACCAGCATATTACCACCTGGTTTCAGGGTCAGCTGCGCCAATTCCAGCGCCAGTTCCAGCAGCAGCACCATTGCCG
>JBPEXY010000200.1:0-5761 GCA_052031065.1 Immundisolibacteraceae bacterium
TGACCCTATTGCGATGAATGTTTACACCAGCCCCACCTGTGGCTGCTGTGGCTTGTGGGTGGAACATGCCGAGCAGCGCGGTTTTAAGTTGTCGACTCACTATCCGGCGGATTTGTCGCTCTTCAAGTTTGAGCAGGGGATTAAGCCTGAGGTGCAGTCGTGCCACACGGCGGTGTCGGCCGAGGGTTATCTGTTTGAGGGGCATGTTCCGGCGCGGTATATGTTGGAGTTTCTCGCCAATCCACCGGCAGGAGCGCGAGGGCTGGCGGTGCCGGCGATGCCGGTGGGCAGCCCCGGCATGGAGGTGGGAGATCGCTTTACCCCTTATGAGGTGCTGCTGTTGAGCGAAGATGGCGGCACCGAGGTATTTGCACGGGTCACTGAACCTGAGCAGCAGTATGTCGTTGATTAACTCACCATCGCTAGGTTCGGATGATCGACTGGCTGCGTTTTGGGGTTAGAATTCACTTGTCCCGGAGTGAACACCCTTTGCCTGTTTGGTTTTGAGCGATGGCTCGTAAATCCTCTGTTTTTGAAGATCTTTTTGATATTGTCGTTAAGCTGCCCTGGTGGATTGGGGTGGTGCTGGCGGTGGTAAGTTATTTTCTGCTCCATCAGGTTGCGGTACAGCCTTCGGATGCCGTTTCTCAGTCTGGTTCGGTTGGCGGGGCGGTAGGTAGGGCATTTGCCAGCGTTATGCAGTATCTGGTCAGTGCGGTGATATTGCTGGCGGCGGTGGTGTCAGGTGTGAACCAGGTTATCCGGCGTATCCAGTTTGATCGTGTGGCTGCTACGGGTATGCGTGTCGTGGCAGACCTCTCCTGGGCGGATTTCGAGCGTATGGTCGGTGAGGGTTTCCGACGGCAGGGGTATTCAGTTATCGATACACCCCAGGGTGTTGATGGAGGAATCGACCTAATTCTCCACCGGGAGGGAGAAGAGTATCTTGTGCAATGCAAACATTGGCGCGCGAACAGCGTGGGCGTTGCGGTAGTGAGAGAGTTGCATGGAGTGATGGCTTCGCGAGGCTCTATTGGCGGGTTCGTCGTAACCTCCGGCCGATTTTCTCGGCCCGCAAAAACATACGCAGAGGGTCGAAATATCGAATTGATCGACACCGATACTATCGGCCAGCTATTGGGTGTCGTACCTTCTGCCGATATTAGAAAAGCGGTGCCCGGCAGTTCACAGATTTGTCCACGGTGTGGTGCTGAACCAATGATTAGGCGCGTTGCCAGGAAAGGCCCGAATGCGGGGTCACCGTTCTGGGGTTGCCGCAATTTTCCAAGATGCCGAGCCACTGTGCCCATCAAATAGCATTTTTAACGCGCTTCGCGCCGCTCCAGTTGACTCCAGCCCGCCCCCTGCGCAGACTCTCTGTTCATTTATTTGTTCGAAACCTAATTCAGGAGTGATCCATGGCCGGCCAGCTTGAGGTTTTTCAGTTTCCCTGTCTTTCCGATAATTTTGGGTATCTGGTGCACGACCCGGAGGCTGGCGTTACTGCCTGTATTGATACGCCAGAGGTGGAACCGATTGAAGCGGCGTTGGCGCAAAAAGGCTGGCAGCTCACCCATATTTTCAACACCCACCACCACCCGGACCATGCCGGCGGTAACCTGGCGCTGAAAGAGAAGTGGGGGTGCGAGATTGTCGGCGCGGCGTGTGATGCGCAGCGTATTCCCGGTATCGACCTGCAGCTGGCAGATGGCGATACCTTTCAGTTTGGCGGCCACACGGTGCAGCTGTTTGAAACCCCCGGCCACACGGTGGGTCATGTGGTGTTTCATTTTGTTAATGATGATGTGGCGTTTGTTGGCGACACGCTGTTTTCGATGGGCTGCGGCCGGCTGTTTGAGGGCGATGCCACGCAGATGTGGTCGTCGCTGCAGAAAATTCTCAAGTGGCCGGACAGCACCCTGCTTTACTGCGCCCACGAATATACCCAGGGCAATGGCCATTTTGCGCTGACGGTGGAACCGCAGAACCAGGCGTTGCAGGCACGGGTTAAAGAGGTGGACGAGCTGCGCGCCGCCGGCAAGTGGACGGTGCCCACGACTCTGGCACTGGAGAAGGCGACCAACCCGTTTTTGCGCCCGGACAGTGCCGACCTGCAGCGGACCATCGGCAAGGTAGGTGCGCCGCTGGATGAGGTGATGGGCGAAACCCGCCGGTTGAAAGATAACGCCTGAGTGGTTTCAATACCTGAGTGGTTTCAATACCTGAGTGGTTTCAATACCTGGGCGGTTTAAACAGGCGGCCGGGCAGCGCAAGGTTGCCCGGCCGGTTTTACTTGACCCGGCTTATCAATCTGGATTATCCATCTGGATTATCCATCTGGGCCCGATCAATCGGGCAGCAGTTTGCCGGGGTTCATCAGGTTGTCCGGGTCAATTGCCTGCTTAATCTGTCGCATCAGCTGCAGTGCGACCGGTGACTGGTAACGCGCCAGCTCTTCCCGCTTTAGTTGGCCAATGCCATGCTCGGCGGAGAATGATCCGCCATAGCGGGCGACCTGATCGTGTACCAGGCGATTGAAATCGACCCACAGGTCGAGAAAAGCCTGTTGGTCCATATCCACTGGCTGGCTGAGGTTAAAGTGCAGGTTGCCATCGCCGAGGTGGCCGAAGATGCAGGGGCGCACACCCGGCAGCCGCTGGTGCAGTAGCGGCAGGGTGGTTTGCACGAATTCCGCCAGCTGTCCGATTGGCAGAGAGATGTCGTGTTTGATGCTGCCGCCTTCCTGTTTCTGCACGTCGGAAATCGCCTCGCGAATGCGCCAGAACTGCTCACCCTGTTGCAGGTTCTGGGCAATCACTGCGTCGCTGATCAACTGCTGCTGGAGTGCGTCCGCGAGCGTGTTTTCCAGCAGGGTGTCCAGTGGTCGTTGCGGGTCCGGGTCGGTCAGTTCAATCAACAGTTGCCAGGCGGGCTCCTTGTCGCCCTGCAGGGGTGGTCTGGCCTGCGGCAGGTGCCGGCGCACAAACTCAACACTGGTGGCGGAGAGCAGCTCACACCCGCTAACTGCGTGGTTGCTGCGCTGCTGCAGGCGTTCAAGCAGTTCAACGGCTGCGGCGATGGTGGCCACGCCCAGCCAGGCGGTTACCCGTTTGCCGGGTTGCGGAAACAGTTTGAGCCGGGCGGCGGTGATTATGCCCAGGGTGCCCTCGGCGCCGATGAACAGGTGGTTGAGGTCGTAGCCGGTGTTGTCCTTGCGCAGCCCGCGCAGGTTATCGAGCAGGTCGCCATTGGGGAGTACCACCTCCAGGCCGCGCACCAGCTCACGGGTGTTGCCATAGCGCAGTACGTTGGTGCCGCCGGCATTGGTGGAGACGGCACCGCCGATCATGGCGCTGCCGTCGGCAGCAAAACTGAGCGGGAACAGTCGGTTTGCGTTGGCAGCATGTTGTTGCAGGTCGGCGACGATGACGCCGGCTTCTGCCACCAGACTGTTATCTGCCGCGTCGATGGTGCGGATCTGGTTTAGCCGGTGCAGGTTAACCAGCAGCGAGTGCTTTTCGGTAATCGGCATGCTGGCGCCGGTCAGCCCGGTGTTACCGCCCTGGGGAACGATGGAGACCCCGGCCGCCGCGCAGGCCCTGACGATGGCCACTACCTGCTCGCTGGTGTCAGGATAGGCCACTGCGATGGGCTTGCCGCTGAACAGGCCGCGTGGTTCGATGAGTTGATCGGCGGTTGGCTGAGGATGCAGCCCATCAGCGCCCAGCAGGTTGTGCAGGTGTTCAAGCAGTGCGGCGGGTGCCGGTGGGGCGGTTTTGTCCATTTGCCTAGTTTAAGGTAAACCTCACGGGTACCTGTAACGACAGCATGCTGGGTGGCAATTCTGGCGGTGGCGGCGGCAGGGGCTCGGCGCGCTGCAGCATCTGCAACCCGGCATTGTCGAGCAGGTTGCTGCCGGAGCTTTGGCTTACTGTGGGTTGCAGCACGGTACCGCTGCGGTCGGTGGCAAAACTGAGATAAACCGTGCCGGTAATCTGGCGGCTGCGGGCCAGGCGTGGATAGCGCTTGTAACGCTGCAAATGGGCCAGCAGTTGCTGTTGCCAGCTCTGTTCGGCATGGCGGGCACCGGCGGATGTCGACGCCGACGCAGACGTGCTGGTAGCCGAAGTGTTAGTGGCTAATGGTGTTGTCTGGGGGGACGCCGGGGGTGTTGTCCGGTGTTCTCGCGGGGTGGCAGCTGCTTCAACCGGTTCGGGTGGTGTCGGCTCTGGTATCGGTTCTGGTACCGGTTCTGGGCTGGTTTCAGACATCGGTTCCGCCGGTGGTTCTGGTGTTGGTTCTGGTTCGGGCTGCGGCTCGGATGTAGGTGTTGGCTCGGGCTGTGTTTCTGCCAGTTGGCTGGCTGGTTGACCGGATGTTTCGTCGGTTGCTTCTGCGGTCGCCGCAGAGGAGCCACCGATGGCAAGGTTGATCACCATCGCCTGTTCCTCGCCCAGAACCATAGCGGGCGGGCGCTGACCTACCCAGTATCCCACGGAGGCATGCCCCAGCAGGGCGGTGATCAGTGCGGAGAGCCAGAGGCGTTGGTTGCTCATGGTGAGATGGATGACCTGGCGAGGTTACCGCGGGCTAGTCGCCGTGGACGCCATACCCATCAGTGCCACCTGTCGGTAGCCGCCATCGCGCAGCTGATCCAGTAGCGCCATCAGGTCGCCATAGTCGACCTGCCGGTCGGCGCGCAGATAGAGCCGCTGCTCGGCGTTGCCGGCGGTTTGCTGTTGCAGGGTAGTCAGCAACTTGTCCCGCACAATGGGCTGTTCACCAATTGCCAGGCTCAGGTCATCGCGCAGGGTGATGTAGATCGGGTCAGTTTCCGGCTGGTGGCTGGCGGCGCTGGAAGCGGGCAGGTCGACCGGCATATCAACCGTTGCCAGTGGTGCGGCGATCATGAAGATGATCAGCAGTACCAGCATCACGTCGATAAACGGCGTGACATTAATCTCGTGTGCTTCGGGCAGGTCGTCCTGGCTCTCGGGGGTGTTGAGCGACATCATGGTGTTGATTCCGGCTGGGCGGGTCGTGTTGCCTGCAGGCGATCCAGGTCACGCGAGAGTAACTGCAGCACCAGTGCGCTCTGATCACCCAGCATTGCGCGCAGGGCAGTGATGCGCCGGCTGAAGTGGTTATAAATCAGCACGGCGGGAATTGCTGCGACCAGCCCGAGCGCCGTGGCCAGCAGTGCCTCGGCGATACCGGGCGCGACCACGGCAAGGTTGGTGGTCTGGCTTTGCGAGATGCCGATAAAGGCGTTCATGATGCCCCAGACGGTGCCAAACAGGCCGATGAAAGGCGCGGTGGCACCAATCGAGGCGAGGGGGCCGGTGCCGGTGGCAAAGCGGCGCGCTTGCTGCGATTCCAGTCGCGACAGCCGTGAAATGGCGCGCTCTTTGATGCCGCTTACCGGTAATGGCTCCGGCCGGGACGTCAATTTTCCAGCTGGGGCGCTGCGGCTGATCTCATCCTGCACCAGGGCCAGCATCTGCGCCGCGTTGCCGTTACTCAGGCTCTGGTTGCCGCTGGCATCGGCCAGTGTGGTTGCCTGGACAAGGTGTCCATTCTGCGTCCGCAGCAGTTTCTGAAATCGGGTTAGCTCGACCGACTTGGCGATGGCGATGGTCCAGCTCATCACCGACGCGCCGATCAGCAGCAGCATGACCGATTTCACGACCCAGTCGGCATCGCGATACATCTGCAGGGCTGAAAGCTCGGTCGGTAATGCCGGGCCTGTGGGTTCGATAGC
>JBPEXY010000201.1:0-4264 GCA_052031065.1 Immundisolibacteraceae bacterium
TCTTCAAGACCGGTATGCATGGAACCCATCATCACGCGGTTTTTCAACGTGGTAAAACCCAGGTCCAGTGGTTCGAACAGATGTGGATAAGCAGTCATGGTGTATTCCCTTAGTGTGCCGATTCGGGCATGTGGGTGGGCAAGTTATCAGGCATGTTGTTCAGCGTGATTGGGCACGACAGCCAACATGACAGCAAGTGTAACCGGGATATGGGCAAAATAAATAACCCCATATAGCAAATAAGCAACCCTGCATAGCAATTAAACGGAGCTTGAGGGGCATTCTGTCAGCACCCCAAAAGCAAACAGGAAGCAGCCATACTGAAGCCCTGCCCTGTCGTTACATGAATTGATGGTCATTTAAGCGCACTACCATGGCAGAAGTCCGCCCAGTGTCTAAGCTTTGGGTATTGATCAGAATCTCAGTGCCACCAGGGTCGAGCAGACGTGGGCGGCCAGAAAACATCCCGGGAGCAAATATGTTCGGACGCAGCAAGCAACCATCGACGGTACAGGATGACACCCTGACAGAAAAGGCGCGGATTCTCGATGCCATTAACGCTGCGTTTCCCATGCTGGAGATCAGTGCCGACGGCCATATCCTGAGTGTGAATGATGCGTTTGCGACTCTGATGAAGTGCAATTCTCAACAGATGATAGGTAAGCCGATTTCTGCAATGACCAGCGGCAAGCCTGATTCCCGCCTGAAGAAACTCTGGGACAAGGCCAGCAAAGGACAACCGGCGAGCGGCCATTTCAAACTCACCCGCCCTGACGGTAGCTTTTTGTTTTTGTCGGGCTCCTGCTCTCCGGTGATGAATGCCGGTATCTTTGAAAAAGTCGTTGTCACCGCGAAAGAAGTCACCGAAGAAGCAACCTCGCATTACCACGCGTTGATGCTGGAAGAAGCCCTGAACCGCAGCATGGCGGTGATCGAGTTTGACACCGAGGGCAACATTCTTATGGCGAACGACAACTTCCTTGGTGCTGTGGGTTACCGCATCAACGACATCCAGGGCAAACACCACCGCATGTTCTGCGAGTCAGAATACACCAGCACCGACGATTACCGTATGTTCTGGCAGCGACTGGCACGCGGTGAGTTCATTAACGGTCAGTTCAAGCAGGTCAACAGCAAAGGGGAAACCCTGTGGCTTGAGGCCTCTTACACCCCTATTCTCGACGAAGAAGGCAAAGCCACACGTGTCATCAAGTTTGCCAGTGACATTACGGCGTCCGTCATGCGCAATGAAGAAGAGCGCGCCAGCGCTGCTGAAGCCTATGACATTACTTCGTCCACCGAAAAAATCGCTGACCGCGGCGCAACCGTTGTACAGGAAGCCGCTCAGGAAATGGAAAAAATCAGTGCCTCCGTTGCAGATACAGCGAAGGTCATTGCCGATCTGGGCGAGAAGTCCAACGAAATCTCTTCCATCGTGAACACCATCCGTGGCATTGCCGATCAGACTAACCTGTTGGCACTGAACGCGGCCATTGAGGCAGCACGCGCCGGCGAACAGGGCCGCGGGTTTGCGGTAGTAGCCGACGAGGTTCGTCAACTGGCCGCGCGTACCAGCAATTCCACTGAAGAAATCTCCACCATGATCGGTAAGATTCAGGGGGGCACCACCCTCGCCATCGAGAGCATGACCAACTGTCAGCAACAGGCGGAACACGGCAACGAACTGGCCAACCAGGCTGGAGAAACCATTGTCGAAATACGGAACAGTACCCGCGATGCAGTGAAGTCGGTCAGCGTGTTCGCTAACGTCGTCAGCAACAGCTGAGTCAGCCGTCTTTCCTCGTACGTCCCCTTGCCAGGCCTGGTCAGAATTTACTCAAGGCCTGGCCTGGCAAGCTCCCCGCCCACATCGTTCAACCCCTGCTCCCTCGTTCTCTCTCTCGATACAAGCTGTCAGTCCTGACAACCTGTCTATCCTGTCATCGTACCGGTAACGCCAAAACACTGAGTTCCCCTCAGGATTAGAAAGGCCAGATTGTCGAACAGCTGTTCCGGCAATGTCAGCCACCCATCCGGGAATTATTGATTCAGATCAGAGCCTTAGGCAGAATCCAGAGACCCCTATTTTCAGATCTCCGGAAGATCCCGGCGACACCACTCACAAAAAAGACGGCCTGAATTGCTAATGACCCCGACTTCTTTCAAGCGTATCCCACTCATTTTTCTTTCAACTCTCACCCTTGGCTTAGCGGCATGTTCCACAGAAGACAGCCAGACTCCGGTTCAACAAGGCACCGAGCAAGGCATTCTTCACTACGGTAACGGCACAGAAATTTCGGACGTTGACCCTCACATCACCACTGGTATGCCGGAATACCGTATCCAGATGGCGCTGTTTGAGGGGCTGGTTGCTAAAGACCCCAAGACGCTTGAGATCATGCCGGCGACGGCTGAAAGCTGGACGGTTTCTGAGGACGGCACGGTCTACACCTTCACAATTCGTGACAACGCCAAGTGGTCTGATGGTGACCCGATCACGGCACAGGATTTCGTCTACTCCTATCAGCGTGCCATGATGCCTGCACTGGGTAACCAGTACGCATACTCACTGTACATTCTCGAGAACGCCGAAAAATTCCACAAAGGTGAGATCAAAGACTTCGCCGAAGTCGGTATCACCGCCCTCGATGATAAGACGCTTGAGTTCAAGCTGATCGCGCCAGTTCCTTACTTCCTCAAACTGCTGGATCACCACAGCATGTTCCCGGTTCAGAAGAAAACGGTAGAAAAGTTCGGTGCCATGGATGAACGCGGCACCAAGTGGACCCGCGCTGAGAACTTTGTGGGTAACGGTGCGTACACCATCAAAGAATGGACACCCAACAAGATTTTTATCGCTGTGAAAAACCCACACTACTGGGATGCAGACAAAGTCACCATCAACGAGGTCTATTTCTACCCGGTAGAACTGGCAACCACCGAAGAACGTATGTTCCGCGCCGGTCAGCTGCACATTACTCAGGAGGTTCCTATTGAGAAATTTGCAGACTACCAGGCCAACAATCCAGACCTGCTGTACACCGCTCCGTATTACGGCACCTATTTTTACCGCCTGAATACAGATAACCCCGCCCTCCAGGATGTCCGTGTCCGTAAAGCTCTGGCTCTGACCATCGACCGCAAGCTGATCACCGAGCGCGTCACCAAGAGCGGCCAGGTACCGGCCTTTGCACTGACCCCACCAGACGACTACGGCTACAAGCCAGACGCTCAGCTGGAATACAACCCTGAAAAAGCCCGTGAACTGCTGGCAGAAGCAGGCTATCCCGGTGGTGAAGGCTTCCCGGCACTGGAGCTGATGTACAACACCCTGGAGTCGCACAAGCTGATCGCCCTGACCGTGCAACAGATGTGGAAAAACGAACTCGGTATCGACATCACCCTGCAGAACCAGGAGTGGAAGGTGTACCTCGACCGTGAACGTACCCAGGACTATCAGGTTTCCCGCGCCGCCTGGATTGGTGACTACCTTGACCCAAGCACTTTCCTCGAAATGTTTGTCACCGATGGGGGTAATAACAAAACCGGTTGGGGCAATGAACGTTACGACGAGCTGATGAGCATGGCCGCACGTACGGGTGACCAGGATCTGCGTTTTACCTATTTCCAGGAAGCCGACCAGATTCTCGTGGATGAGGTGCCTATCATCCCGATCTACTACTACTCATCCAAGCATCTGGTAGACCCATCCCTCAAAGGCGTCGAGCTGAACGTGATGGACTACAAGCCGTTCAAGTACATGACACTGGTACCACAGGGTGGCGCTGCTGAATAAGCGCCATTCATTGCTGATCCGAGACGCCCATGACTAAATTTATCTTCAGCAGGGTCGCCCAGGCGATCCCTGTGATCTTTATTGTTATTACCCTCACCTTCTTTATGGTGCGGGCTGCACCCGGTGGACCGTTCGATTCCGATCGCGCTGCGCCTCCTGAGGTGATCGAAGCCCTCAACGCCAAATACAATCTGGATGCCCCGCTGTATGAGCAGTTTTTCTCCTATCTTGGGGACATGGCTCAGGGGGATTTGGGCCCATCGTTCAAATACCCTGGCCGCAGCGTTAATGAAATGATTGCTGGCGGTTTTCCGGTGACCCTGGAACTGGCCACCTACGCCATTCTGCTGGCCATGTTGATCGGCATTCCTATCGGGGTGTACGCGGCACTCAACACCAACTCGGTGAAAGATTACGTGCCCATGTCGTTTGCCATGCTCGGCATTTGCCTGCCGTCGTTTGTACTCG
>JBPEXY010000202.1:0-13269 GCA_052031065.1 Immundisolibacteraceae bacterium
CATAGTCATAGGCGACAACGTGGAACTGGTCGGACAGGGCGACGACATTTTTTGCGTAGGCTTCCATGTGTCCGCCGATACCGTGCAGGAAAATCAGAGTTTCGTTTTCCGGATTACCCGCTTCGGCAATGCGTACACGACCGAAATTATTGGTTTGTAGAAAACGGATCTCCGCACCTAGAAAATCGAGCCACAAACTCACGGGTTTTCCTCCTCTAATTTGTACTGAACGATCTGAAATTATCGACCGAGTAGACCGGTGTTGGTTTCCGATTATCGGGTCAAGGCCAGTTATATCCTGCCAGCTAGAGGCCGCTATTGTGTAGGGCGGGCGGGTGTTTGTAAAACTTTCGTTGGTGATCTGCGCAGTTCGGCTGTGAATCCGGTTTGGGTATCCAGTTCAGCACAGGTTTCCATCTCAAATCTGTCGACCTGAATCGGCATCCAGGCGAGTTTCAGAGGGATTGAGCTGTGCGATGCCCACAGTGATCCGCGCCGGTAGATGATCTGGATCAAAAGCGCAGAATCGCATCAGTGCCAATATCGCTCCGTCAATTTGGCAGGGCAGTCGAGAGGGCTGCCAGCCCCTAGAACGTTGAAAAGACGGAGTGTTAGAAAGATGGACGCAGCAACCAGACGCCCCAGCGTGGCGGACCTCGCAAACTACGTGGATGAACGGTTTGAGGAAGGAGTGGATCGAGTAGACCGGTCGATTTTTACCGATCCCGAGTTGTTTGAGCTGGAGATGGAGAAGATCTGGGAAGGCAACTGGATCTACCTGGCCCACGAAAGTCAGATTCCTAATCCCAACGACTATATGACCCTGTTTATGGGCCGCACTCCGATTATTCTGGTCCGCGACCCGGATGGCGTGGCGATTAACGCCTTTGTCAACGCTTGTGGCCACCGCGGCACGACGCTGCTGCGTGAAGGTTGCGGCAACCGAGCCGACTATAGCTGCCCATTCCATGGCTGGGTGTTCGATACCCGTGGTAATGCCACCGTAGTGTTTAAGGAAGATGTGGGTGATTACCCGGATCAGTTTGACAAAAAAGACTATGGGTTAACCAAAGTCGCCAAGGTGGAGAGCTATCGAGGTTTCATTTTCGGCAGCCTCAACGCGGATGTGCTGGAACTGAAAGATCACCTCGGCCCGACCACCGCGATGATCGATATGATGGTGGATCAGTCACCCAACGGACTGGAAGTGCTGCGCGGTCACTCCACCTATCTGTTTCAGGGCAACTGGAAAATTCAGGCCGAAAATGGTGTCGATGGCTACCACCTGTTTGCCACCCACGGCAACTATGTCGCCACGACCATGCATCGGCGCAAAATGCTGGGAGAGGCTGACGAAGTGAAGGCGATGCAGGTCGGCGACATGATCGGCAAAAAAGGGGTCGGGGGTTATTTCGATCTGGGTCATGGCCATTGCGTCCTTTTCGGTACCTTCCCCAATCCGGAAGACCGACCCAATTACAGTCAGTATGACCGCTACAAGAAGGAATTTGGGGAGGCCAAAGCGCGCTGGATGGTTACCCGTCTGCGCAACACGCTGGTCTATCCCAATGTCTTTCTGATGGATCAGACCTCAACCCAGATTCGCGTATTCAGACCAATTGATGTGGATACCACCGAGGTCACCATTTACGGCATCGCGCCGGTTGGAGAGAGTGCTGAGGACCGCGCCCACCGTATCCGTCAATGGGAAGACTTTTTCAATGCCAGCGGGATGGCGACGCCTGATGACATCATGGAATTCAAGCAGAGTCAGATCGCTTTTAAGGCTAAATCAGCCCGTTGGAATGATGTTACCCGTGGCTTAAAGACCCGCCTTGTCGACGGTAATCACCCGGAAGCGGAAGAGCTCGGCATAGAAGTACAGGGCGGCGGCATGATGCTGGAAGATGAAGGCATCATGGCTGCGCAGCACCGTTGGTGGCTGGAGACCATGAGCCGGTAGCGATTCTGGAGAAGGGCGCGTTGCGCGTGCAGCGCGCCTGATCAGCGGGCTGACATGGAATCAAATAATTTAAGGAACAGAGGAATGGATGCAAATCTGACACTCGAATGTGCCGCGGTGGTCTATGCCGAGGGGCGCCATCTGGACAGCAACGACTGGGATGCATGGCTGCAGCTCTTTACCGAGGATGCCTGGTGGCACATCCCAATGTGGGTCAATGAATATGAAGTGACCACCGACCCACAGAGTGAGCTTTCGCTGATGTGGTATCCCAACCGTACCGGTCTGGAAGATCGCATTTTCCGGCTACGGACCGGCGCATCGTCCGCCTCGACACCGATTCCGCGGACCGTCCACGTCATTTCCAATGTCCATATTGAAGAGCAGGATAACGGTGAGATTCTGGTCTACTCGGCGGCGGTGGTGAGTAGTTATCGGCATAAAAACCACGATGAGTTTTACTGTCGCTATGAACACACACTGCGCAGGGAAGACGGCCAGCTGAAAATTGCTGGCAAGAAGATTATCGTCAGCAATGACCTGATACCCGATATTCTCGATGTTTATAGTGTTTGATATTTAGATGTTGTGGATAAAAAAACCGCTTTTCAGAGCGGTTTTTTTTGGCCTGTTGGATCGTCCTCAAAATCGTTTGGCGAGGCGGTGAATTTGCGCTAAGGTGCGGATTGTTATGGCAATTCGTGTGTCACCGGAGGGAGGAGCACCATGAATAAACCGACAGAGCGTTTTGTTCCGGAAAACTATGTGCGGGAAAATCAGCAGCAGGGCATCGCCAGGGTTAACCGGTCGATGTTCACCGATCCCGAGCTGTTTGAACTGGAGATGGAGAAGATCTGGGAAGGTAACTGGATCTATCTCGCCCACGAGAGCCAGATTGCCAATCCCAATGATTATATGACCCTGTTTATGGGTCGTACGCCGATCATTCTGGTGCGCGACCCGGATGGTGTGGCGATCAACGCCTTTGTTAATGCCTGTGGCCACCGGGGTACGACGCTGCTGCGTGAAGAGTGCGGGAATCGGGCCGATTACAGCTGCCCGTTCCACGGCTGGGTCTTCGACACCCGTGGGAATGCCACCGTGGTGTTTAAGGAAGATGCTGGCGATTACCCGGATCAGTTTGACAAAAAAGACTATGGGTTAACCAAAGTTGCCAAGGTGGAGAGTTATCGTGGCTTTATTTTCGGCAGCCTCAATCCAGATGTGCTGGAACTGAAGGATCATCTTGGCCCTTCCAGCACCTTCATCGATATGGTGGTGGACCAGGCAGCGGATGGTATTGAGGTGTTGAAGGGGCGTTCAACCTATATTTTTCAGGGCAACTGGAAGATTCAGGCAGAAAACGGTGTCGACGGCTATCACGTCTACGCAACCCACGGTAACTATGTGGCCACCACTGCAAGGCGACGGCAGTTACGTGGTGAGGAAGACCAGGTTAAGGCGATCCAGGTTGGTGACATGATCAACAAGCGCGGGATGGGCGGCACCTTCGAGCTGGGTCATGGCCATTGTGTGGTGTTCAGCAATCTTCCCAACCCGGCGGATCGTCCCGGGTTTCACCACTATGAGAAATTTAAACAGCAGTTTGGCGGTGAGCGCGCTGAATGGATGGTTGGGCGAATGCGTAACATGCTGCTTTATCCCAACGTTTTTTTGATGGACCAGACTTCTACCCAGATTCGAGTGTTTCGGCCCATCGATGTGGATACCACTGAAGTGACCATTTACGGATTTGCTCCGCGGGGAGAGGGGGCTGACGACAGAGCGCGACGCATTCGGCAGTATGAGGATTTTTTCAATGCCAGTGGTATGGCAACCCCCGACGACATTACCGAATTCAAACAGAGTCAGATCGCCTATAAAGCCAGGAACGGTCGCTGGAATGATGCTTCGCGGGGACTGAAGAACCGCAAGATTGGAGAAACCCACCCGGAAGCAACCGAACTGGGAATTGAGGTTCCGGGTGGCGGGATTATGTTTGAGGATGAAGGAGTGATGATGGGTCAGCACCGTTGGTGGGCGGAAATACTTAGCCGCTAGGTGTTCTTTGAAAACCAGCTCCCGCAGTAAACGAAGGTTTGTAGGCATCTACGGATAAGCGCTGAGTCACGCCTCAGCTGCTCACCCGTGACTGCCTCTGCGGCGATCGTGACTGGTTAAGCGTGCGGGCGGCTGGAACCAATAGTCGTGCTGAAGCTAGAATAGCCGGCCTGATGACGACTTGTGCAGTCCACTCGCTCGGTCACGGTTGGTGACCTTGGCTGACGCTGGTACTGTATATCGTCAAATGAATCTGAGAAGTCTAACCGCTGGTGCGACGCCTCAAACAATTGCAAAGTCTGCGCTGATAAAGCAGGCTGGAGCAGTTAATACACTTGCCTGGAGAATGGTATGAATAAGCCTGCTGATGGCCTGAGCGTGGCCGATATGATTGATAATCGTCCCGAAGAAGGGGTGGTCAGGGTTGACCGGTCCATCTTCACTGATCCAGACCTGTTTGAGCTGGAGATGGAGAAGATCTGGGAAGGTAACTGGATCTATCTGGCTCATGAAAGCCAGATTCCCAATCCCAATGATTTCATCACTCTATTCATGGGCCGCCAGCCAATTATTCTGGTGCGCCAGCCGGATGGCAATATCGGTGCCTTTGCCAACGCCTGTGCCCATCGTGGTACTACCCTGCTACGTGAAACCCGCGGCAACAAACCTGATTACACCTGCCCGTTCCATGGCTGGTCCTTTGATACCTTTGGTGAGGCTCGCACGGTCTTTATGGAAGATGGTGCTGGCTATCCTGACTGTTTCGATAAAAAGGACTACGGTCTAACCAAGGTGCCGAAGATTGAATCCTATAAAGGGTTTATTTTTGGCAGCCTCAATGGTGATGTGAAAGAGTTAACCGATCACCTGGGGCCGGCAGCAACCTTCATTGACCTGTTTGCAGATCAGTCTCCAGAGGGGATGGAAGTGCTGAAGGGCTCATCCACCTACACCTACAAAGGTAACTGGAAAATTCAGGCTGAGAATGGGGTCGACGGTTACCATCTCTATGCTACTCATGGCAATTATGTGATGACCACTGAGCGTCGGCGCAAACTGCGTGGTGATGAAGATAAGGTCAAGGCGATGCAGATTGGTGGCATCGACAAGAAGCAGGGCGGGTACTTCGATCTCGGTCACGGTCATGTGGTGCTTTGGGGTGATTTCCCCAACCCACTGGATCGACCCAACTATGACCAGATGGAAACCTATACCGAGCTTTATGGGGAAGAGCGGGCCAAGTGGATGATCAACCGGTTACGTAACCTGCTGCTTTATCCCAATGTCTTCATCATGGATCAGACCTCTTCACAGATCCGTGTGTTCCGGCCACTGAGTGTTGATGAGACCGAGGTGACCATTTATGGCATTGCCCCGAAAGGCGAGAGCGCAGAGGCGCGTACTCACCGGATTCGTCAGTGGGAAGATTTTTTCAATGTCAGCGGGATGGCCACGCCTGACGATATTACCGAGTTCAAACAGTCGCAGATCTCCTACACCGGCAAGCTGGCGCGCTGGAACGACTGTTCCCGTGGATTAACCCACCAGTTGAGTGGCGAGAATCATCCTGAGGCGGAAAAACTGGGCATCAAGGTGCCAAGCTCCGGCGTCAAACTGGAAGACGAAGGAGTGATGGTGGTACAGCACGAATACTGGCGAGAGGCCATTAGCAAGTAATTTCGACCATCAGCCCGCGCTGCAACGCACAAGCCGCCGGGGAGCTGCCGACGGCTTGTGTTCGTTTTAACAATCAGAAAATTTCAGGATGAATCATGGCTAATGTTACCGACCGAGAATTGCTGAGTCGTTGCGAGGCTCTGCTTTACGAAGAGGCCCGCCGACTGGATCGTCGAGAGTGGGATGAGTGGATTGACCTGTTTCTGCCGGAGGCAAGTTTCTGGATTCCGATGTGGGACGACGAGTACACCCTGACCGACGATCCACAGTCGCAGCTTTCGCTGATGTACTACCCCGATAGAACCGGCCTCGAAGATCGCATATTCCGCATTCGTACCGAGCGCTCTTCCGCTTCCACACCCCTGCCGCGTACGGTCCATATGGTGTCAAACGTAGAGGCACAGCTAGCTGAAGAGGGCCTGATTCAGGTTTTTGCAAATGGGGAGGTCATGAGTTACCGCCACAAGCAGGGGCTGAGTTTTTACTGTCACTATCACTATCAGCTTCGCGAAACCGATGCCGGGCTGAAAATTGCGGCTAAAAAGGTTATCGTGGCCAATGACGTAATCCACGATATTATGGACATTTACAGTATCTAAGCTGGTTGATTGTGGCTGGATGGCGAGTGAATAGCCATTATCCTGGCCGATTAGCTAAAGCAGGAGGTGGATAGATGAAAGTAACGGAACTTTCCGGGCTCGAAAATTACATTGATGACCGGCCGGCTGAGGGTGTCGCGCGGGTCGATCGATCGATTTTTACCGACCCCGATCTGTTTGAGCTGGAGATGACGCAGATCTGGGAGAAAACCTGGCTGTTCATCGGCCATGAAGACCAGATCCGTAATGCCAATGACTACTTCACCACCTGGATGGGGCGGCAGCCGGTTGTGGTGGTGCGTGGTGCGGATGGCAAAGAGATCAATGTATTTATCAACGCCTGTTCCCACCGTGGTTCGCAGCTGGTGCGCGAGAGCATGGGTAACCGTGCCGATTTCACCTGCTTTTTCCACGGCTGGTGTTTCAATACCGGTGGCGAACTGGTGAGTGTCACCAAAGAAGATATTGGTGGTTATCCGGATCAGTTCGATAAGGCCGAATACGGGCTGACCAAAGTCCCCAGAGTAGAAAACTATCGCGGGTTTCTGTTTGCGAGCCTGAATGAGGATGTGCCGCCGTTAAAGGAGCACCTGGCCGATGCAGCAGTGATGATCGACCTGCTGGCGGACCAGTCAGATGACGGATTTGAAGTGCTCAAGGGGATATCCACCTATACCTACAAGGGCAACTGGAAGCTACAGACCGAGAACGGCGTCGACGGTTACCATGTGCACCAGGCCCATCTTAATTTTGCCCTGACCACCGCCAACCGCGAACGGATTCGTGCCAGTGAGGAGCACACTAAATCGATGCAGGTGGGGCAGCTGGGGGCAAAGGGCCTGAATGGCGGCTTCTTTGATTTTGGCAATGGTCACACCATGCTCTGGGGCGACTGGCCCAACAAGGGTGATCGTAGACCCAATTTCCACCGCTGGGCGGAATGGTCGGAAAAGTACGGTGAAACCCGTACCGAATGGATGATCGGCAAGTTGAGAAACCTGCAGCTCTATCCAAACGTGTTCATCATGGACCAGATGTCTACCCAGATCAGGGTGTTCCGCCCCATCTCGGTTGATCTCACCGAGGTAACCGTCTACGCGATTGCACCCAAAGGCGAAGAAAAACAGTATCGTCGGGCGCGGGTCCGTCAGTATGAGGACTTTTTCAATGCCAGTGGTATGGCAACGCCGGATGATCTGGCGGAATTCAGTTACAGCCAGAGTGGCTACATGGGGGCGCTGGCGCGCTGGAATGATATGTCTCGCGGCAGCAAGCATCTGACGCAAGGGTCGAACCAGTTTGCCCAGGAGTTGGGGGTGGATACGGTGACTTCCGGCGGACGGGTAGAAGACGAAGGAATTTTTGTTGCTCAACACCGCCGTTGGCTGGAATTGATGCAGAGTGAATAACGGTCGCAGCGCAATAAACAACCGCAGGAACTGAACAATGGATGAGATGGCGAGTCGCTGTAAAGAGCTGATTTACACGGAAGGGCGACTGATCGATCTGCGTGACTGGGATAACTGGCTTGACCTTTACGAGCAGAGCGCGGAATTCTGGGTGCCGGCATGGAATGGAGAATTCGAGTACACGCAAGATCCAGATAACGAAATTTCGTTGATCTACTACGCAGACCGGTCGGGGCTGGAAGACCGGGTCTACCGCATTCGTACCGGACTTTCGTCGGCTTCGGTACCCTTGGCGCGAACCAGTCACCTGATCGGTAGCGTTCAGGTCAGTGAAGTGGCTGATGGGGAGTATCTAGCTACTTCTGCCTGGCAGACGACCAGTTTTAAACTGCAACTGCGCGACACCGTGGTGTTTGCCGGTCATTATGAGCACAAGATCCGCCGCCAGGACGACGGACAGCTTAAAATTGCCGCCAAGAAGGTGATCGTCACCAACGACCTGATTGCCGGTGCCATGGATTTTTATAATATCTGAGTCGGGGCGGGTGGTGCTGATTGTTGGCCGGTATTAGCCCGGTTCAGCGTTAGCCAATTCTTGTGCTATGCCCCTTTAGTGCTATAAACCCAGCGCTATCCGAACCCAGTGCCATTCAATCAGGGGGAATGTGATGGAAATCATTAATTGGGGTAGTCCACCTGTCGGGCTGTTCAATTTTCCCCTTGACCTCTGGACCGAACAGGGCAAGTTTGCCGAGCGCGGTATTGACCTGCGCCCCACCAGCCACCTCACCGGGCAGGAGTACGGCAAGAACATCCAGCAGGGCGTTTACGACATGGGTCATATCGGCACCCCGGTGTTTTTACCGGCGGCGGTCGGTTCTGCTGAATATGCGGTAATCAGCGTTGGGGTGTGTGATTATGCGCCCTTTTATTTTGTTGCTCATCCGGATGTCGAGACGCTGGCCGATTGCGCCGGCGAGCCCTTCGTGATTAACAAGTTTAAAACCTGCCCGCATAGCCTGCTCAAGTGGCACGCTCGTCAGGATGGTCTGACCGAACACGACTTTGAAGTCGTTGAATTGATGGCGGATAGTCGGTTCGATAATTACGGTATGGCGTTTCTGGATGGCATTGCCAACAACCGGTTTCGTGCCGGGATTCTCTATGAACCTTATGTCAGCATGATTGAGCGGGAGTATGGCTGGCGGGTACTCGGCGACTATCCGGAGATTGCGCGGCCAGCTAACTATGCGATTCTGCTCTACGCCCGGCGTAGCTGGATTGAACAGAAACCGCAGTTGGTGGCGGCGATGGCGCAAGCTTATTTCGACTGTGCCATCGCGGGTAAAAGCAGTGCAGATGAGTTGGCGCGTTATGCGCAGCGCTTTCCTTTCGTACAGCCAGATGATGTGCGCAATGCCATCGCCCGGGAGAGTCGCCACTGGCGGCTGAGTCCCGGCCTCGATCAAGAGCTGTTGCGGCGGGTTGAATCAGAACTGATAGAGCAGCAGCTGGTACCGAAGGATTATCAGATTTTCGACTATGTATCTGACCAGTTGACCGAATCGGCTTGATGGGTCGCGGCGGATAGAGCCGTTAATTAAAACTGTTAACAGGCCCTAATCGGGGAGAGGGAGATGCAGGCAGCCTTTGTTGTTCAGCATGGTAACAATGATCAGTTAAGGGTGGGGGATTACACCGACCCGGTGGCGGGCAAGGGCCGGGTGGTGGTCAAGGTCCATGCGGCCAGCGTTAACCCGATAGACTGGAAGGTCGGTCAGGGTTATTTCCGTCTTATCCCGGGGCAGAAAATGCCCTGCATACTCGGCAGTGATTGTAGCGGTGTCGTTGAGTCGCTTGGCCCGGGTGTGACTGATTATGCTGTCGGCGATGAGGTGATGGGGTTGGTAGCCGGCGGAGTCGGGCACACTTTTGCCGAACGGGTCTCGGTTCCGGCAAAACTGTTGGTAAAAAAGCCTGCCAACCTGAGTCATGCCGAGGCTGCAGGTCTACCGCTGGTCGGTGCGACCGCACTCAATTTTTTGCAGGGTCGGCTGCAATCAGGTATGCGGGTTGCTGTCGTCGGGGCATCTGGTGGTGTGGGTAGTTTCGCGTTGCAGTATGCGAAAACGCAGGGAGCGGAGGTGATCGCTATCTGTAGCGAGCGTAACCGCCAACTGGTGACACAGTTGGGGGCGGACCAGGTGATTGACTACCAGAATTGCGACCCGGCCCAGGAGTTAAATCAGGTTGATCTGCTTTTCGATACCATCGGTAATCTCGACCCAGACAAATACTGGCAAGCGATGGTTCGCGGTGGCGTGATTGGCTCCACCGGCACCGGACCCAGAGATATGGAGATGCTGGTTGATAAGTTTGGCAAGAATCTCTGGTTGATGGCCGGAATGGTTGATGGACTCAGGCAGAAATTTCATGGCAAACGTCGGCATGGGGTTGATTACAGAATGGTTTTTGGTATGCCGGGTGGCAAGGTGATGCGGGAAATTGCCCGGTTAGCCGAATCCGGCGCGGTCAAAGCGGTGATCGATGAGCAATTCCCGCTGCAGCAGATCAAGGAAGCGTTTGAAAAAAGCCAGTCCGGACGAGTACGCGGCAAATTGATTATCAATATTGCCGATTAGTAATCTGAATTGACGACAACCAAGCACGGATGGAGAGGGTGATGGCTGAATTTAATATTGGCTTTATCGGCTTGGGCGCAATGGGGCAGCCGATAGTCGGTAGATTGTTACAGGCTGGTCATCCCGTTCAGGTTGCCGATCTCTCAGAGGAACTGGTCAATCAGGCGATTGCCGCCGGGGCGACAGCGGCGGAGAGTTCTCAAACCGTTGGCCAGGGCAAGAACCTCGTGTTTGTTAGCGTCTCCAACGCAGCTATCACTGAGCAGGTGATCTGTGAACCTGGTGGTCTACTGGATGGCATGGATGAGGGCGGGATTATCGTCGATCTCGGTACTACGCCCAGTCCAAAGTGTCGGCAGCTGGCGGAGATCGCTCAGAGTCGCGGTAAACAGTTTCTTGATGTGCCGCTCAGCGGCTCCACACCCTGGGCGCAGGCAGGAACCCTTGCAGTCATGGTGGGCGGCGATGAGCAGGCCTATAACAGCGTACTGCCGGTGCTGCAGTGTTTTGGCGACAAGGTTCATTATCTGGGCGCTAGTGGTAGTGGCCAGCTGCTCAAGCTCTGTCATCAACTTGCATTTATGGCGACCTTGACCGGATTGTCCGAAGCAATCGCGTTAGGAGAACGCAACGGTCAGAGTGCGGAAACCGTACTCAAGGTCATCGGCGATTGTGTTTCACCTCGGCATGTGATCGATTTTATGTTGCCAATGGCGAAAACCGGGGCGTTTGATCAGGGCGACGGCACGCTAAAGATTTTTCACAAGGACCTTGCTGCGGTGCTCGCCAGTGCTGAAGAAGCAGGCATCAACTTGCCGCTCACAGAGACCATTTATGGTTATTTCGATCATGCCCTGAGTGGCGGTCGTGAGACCACCAGTTCCTTTGGAGTGGTGCAGCTGGCACGGGATGAGTTTTTTAACAACAGTTAATCACGGGCTTGAGACCGGCGGGAATAAAAAAGGGCGCTGAGTGGCGCCCTTTTTTATTCGGCAGGAATTTCTGCCTACCAGATCGGTAGCTAGTGGGTGAGATAGTTATCCAGAACCTTGATAATGCGATAGACCGCAGTAGCGGTTGGTATCTCAATATTGAGTTCCGCCGCCTTGTCGAGGAATGGCTTCAGTAATTCATCAACTTCAGTTTTACGCCCCCGAACCACATCTTCATGCATGGAGGTACGGCCACTGCGACCGCCGGGGTCATTTTTCATCCGCTCGCCGAGCGCGTTCATGATTTGAATTGCTTCGTCATCGCTGACGGAATTCAATTCCTTGAACTGTGACATAGGTGCGTAAAAGTTTTCCGGTTCATAACCGAGAGCACCATACACCTTGAGCAGGTCTCGGGCCAGCGCAACATAGTGTTCAGCACCTTCGCGAACCGCCAGGCCATCTGCAAAGTAGAGATCGCCGCCGGCAAGCGTAGAGACTGACCAACCGGAAGCAGTGCCAATCTGGACCAGTTTCTCCCACAGCACATGGTAGATATCTTCCATCGACCGGGCGCCAAGACCGGCGCGGTTAAAAGCATCGGTGATCGCTTCTATGCGCGGCGTGATGCCTCCGTCCAGCTCTCCAAAATAGGCGGTCGTCGGGGTGGTGATCGGGTTGGCGGCGTGGCCTGGCTCGTGCAAGGTGCCGCCTTCGATGGTGGAGGCGCCAATCACTTTGTCGCCGGCCCATTCGCGCAGCCGGGTTTCCTTACCGATGCCATTCTGCAATGAGAGTACGTTTTTGCAGCGCTCCAGAAGTCCTGAAGCTTCAGCTAGTGCCGTTTCAGTATCTTTGCCTTTGACCAGCAGAATCAGGTAATCAAATTCCCCCTCTGCAGCGTCTGGCGAGGTAACTCCGGTCAGGTTCTCTTTAACGTGGTGATCGCCGCGACAGCCAGTGATTTTCAGACCGTTCTGATTAATGGCGTCCATGTGGGCTTGCCGACCAATCAGAGTGACATCTTCGCCAGCCTGTGCCAGATACCCGCCGATGATCGAGCCCAGACCACCAGCTCCCAAAATTACAAATCGCATAGTTTCCTTTCCTTAGGGGTTAATTAACATTGGAATAATAATGATCAGGGTGTGCGGACATACTCAGCCAGCAGATCAAGTTGTTCATCGCTGATCTCGGTAAACCTGAATGGCGACATCTCCAGCAGGCCATCACGAACAACGGTTTTGATGTATTCCGCAGGTAGATCCTGACGGCCCTTGATGATCGATTTCTCTTTGCCGTGCTTGATTGCAAGCATGTTGGTGCCGGGTCGGCCTTCACCCTCACCATGACAGTGGATGCAGTAGTGGTTAAACAGCTGTTCCCCGGTTTCGTAGGTCATCTGTACCCGTTCTGCTGGCGGTACGCTGGCTGATGCGGGTGGGTGCATTGCCGATGCAGCGGTATCGCTATCAGCCTCCTCCGTAGCATCATCACTACCGCAGGCTGAGAGTGCCAACACCAGGCCAGCGCCCGCAACCAATCTGAAAAATTTATTCATTGCGATTCTCCCCGGTTTAGTTGGTGCGGCTATGTTGCCAGCTGCTTGGCCAGATGTCTGATTTGCCGGGCGACAGTATCCCAACCGGGTCCAGCGCATCCTTGATTTTCTGATTCACTTTCATCAGTCCGCTATCGTTACCGGTGTAGCAGCCCATCACCGTGTTCATGTAGCGCAGATTGGCTTTGAGCTCTCCGTAACCTGCCGCTGCAGCCTTCTGAATGATGTCTACCGAGCAGGCGTCGGCGCGACGTGCGGCGTCTTCATCACGGGGGTCAAACATCACCATGGTCAAGGCAATCATGCCACGAAATGTTCCGACCATCTCGGTCAGGTGGTCAAAACCGTAGCCATTGGTGATGTCCCGCATCATGTTGTAAAGCTTAACGGCGTGGTCACCGCCCATGGGTCCCATAGGGCTGAAA